>JADGQP010000111.1 GCA_017881705.1 Christensenellaceae bacterium | reverse complement strand
CGCGGTCGAACCCACCGATTCGCAGCGGGAACTGGCTCAAGCGATCGCCGACGCGGGTGCGGACCTGATTCTGGGCACCGGCAGCGGTACGGTGCAGACGGTGGAAACGCTGACCGGCACACGCAAGGACGGTACCCGCCACCAGGTATTGTGCGCGTATTCGCTGGGAAACCTGTTGGCCTCCGATCGTTCGGACCGCGATACGATATCCGGCGTGCTTTTACATATTGCCATTACGTACAATCTGGCTGCGGACAGCGTGACGTTTGACCGACTTACCTACACGCCTACCTATGTTTGGCGCGACAAACAAAACGGCAAAACCTTCTACCGCGTCGTGCCCAGCAACGCGGCCGCACCCCAGGCCATGAGCACGGATCAGCGCAATACCATGGAACGCAGCCGGAAGCTGATTGAGGATCGGCTTTCAGGCTCGGTCGTTACGCAGGAGTAACCCAATTCGGTTTGAAACCGTTTCGGCGCGCCAGATGTTTATCTGACGCGCCGTGTTCTTATTTTTTCCCTCGCCAGTCACGCCAGCCATGATAGGCGATATAAAGCGCCAGAAGCGTAAACCCGAGCGCAGAAGGCCACGGCAGACCGCAGAACAAGGGCTGTACGCCGGAAAGCGTAAGCACGGCGGAAGCGATCATGCCACCCGCGTAGAGCGTTGTGCGCCGTGTGCGTTCCGCGCGTTTTGCGTTTGCTTCCGCCTCGGCCAGCGCCGTCGAATGATCCAAACGAATCTTCAACTCACCTTTTAACGCGGCGCGAAGCGCATCGTTGAGCAGGGCGGGCGTGCTAAGCGATTTCTGCACCGATTCGTAAACCGCGCGCGCATCCTTTGCCACCGTCTGTTCCCAATCGATATCGCGCAGTTTTTCCTGGGTAAAGCGCTGCGCCACCAGCTCCATCAGGCTTATCTCCGGGCTGATATCCGCCACAAGCCCCTCCAGCGTGCTCATGCCGCGCGCCAGAAGCGTTACCCCTTCGGGCATGGCAAGGCCGTGCTTCCTGGCCAGATCCAGCACCTGCTGCATCACTTCGCTCAGGTTCATGGCGCCAAGGTCCATTTGCAGGTACTGTGCCAGCATCGCGTCCACGTCTGCGTACAGCGCGTCCCTGCGTATGGGCGTGGTATGCCGAGTAATCGCCAGCACCGCGTCCGTTACCGTGCCCACGTCCCCCGTAACCACGGCGGCGAGCGCCTTTTTAAAAGCTGTCTGATCCTTCGCGGACAGACGGCCGACCATGCCCAGATCCAGCCACACGATCTGGCCATCGCGGATCAACAGGTTGCCCGGGTGCGGGTCGGCGTGGAAAAAACCGTCGTCCAACACCTGCTTCATGTAGTTGAGGCAGAGCTTTCGGCTAATCTCCTCCGGTTCGTATTTCTGTGCTTTAAGCGCCTCCAGGTCGTTAATGGGTATGCCGTCCACAGCCTCCATCACCAGCACCTGGCGGGTGGAGAAGCCGCGATAAACCTTCGGGCAGGTCACATACGCCACGTCCTGGTTGAAACGGCGGAACTCCTCGACATTGGCGGCTTCGTTGAGAAAATCCATCTCCTGTTGGGCGACTACCCACATCTCGTCCAGCACCATGGAAAAATCCACCGTATCACCGGTTGGCGTCAGTTTTAACAGTTTGGCTGCCTTCATCAGCAGCGCGATATCGCTGGCCATCACATCGCGGATTCCCTCGCGCTGTACCTTGACCACCACGTTCTCACCGGTAGGCAATATCGCTCGATGCACCTGCGCGATGGACGCGCTGCCTACCGGCACGGGGTCAAACGTTGGAAATGCTTCGCCGCGTGGAACGCCCAGCGATGTTTCGATCACCCGTCGTACCTCGGCTTCGGGCATGGGCGTAACATCGGAACGGAGTTTTTGCAATTCCCCGCAATAAGCAGGCGGAAGCAGGTCGGGGCGCATGGAAAGCATCTGCCCCAGCTTCACGTACGTAGGCCCCAGATCCTCTACGATCAGGCGCAGCTTTTCCGGGGTAATGCCGTGGATGGCGCCGTGTTTTTGCAAAACGCCTACGATCTCCAGAAAACGGCCTGCGCTGCCCGTGTTATCGGCTTTGCTCATTCGTCGCCCATTTGATCCAATTTTTCACGTACAGCCTTACGTTCCTCCGGTGTCAGCTTGTCCAGCGCCGCGAGCACTTCGTCTTTGGGCGGAATGGGCGTTTGTTCCTTGATGGTCTGCTCGATTTCGTGACGCAGGCGTTCGTTCAAATCTTTGCCGTGCGCCAGGGTTTCCTCCCCACGCTTGGCCAGCTCGTCAATCGCCTCGCCGGTCTTTTCCGAAGCCACGCTGGCCGCGCCCAGACCCGCCAACATCAATTTACGGATATCATCGCTGATTTTCATATTAAAACCTCCTGGTCGCCGGGTTTCGGGTCAAAACCGTTGCCGACCCGCAAGGTAACTATTCTGGAAACCAGTACGGATTCCTCTTTTATCCGCTTATGGCAGGCTTTACACGACGGAACTGCGATGGTATGATGGTGCCGGCTTCGTATCCGTAGGAAATTGCCGCCATTAGGTGTATTGAAAAACAGCTCTCTATTTTAATAAAGAGCCGGAGCGGCTATTTGCAATGAGAGGATGGATAACGTGGAGATACGGTTGGAAGGTTCCCCGAGGCGGCGCGCGCTGGCGGACTACGTGAAATGGCGCGGCGATCTGTCCTTCGTCGCGGCGCCGCTTTGCGAAGTGGATCTGTTAATCCTTTCCCAGTTAGCCTATTTGCATTTTGGGGATGTCACCGAGGACGGGGCCATTACATTTCATACCGCCGCGTCGCTTTTGGAAAAGCTCCCCACGGAACCCGGCAACTCGCAGACAGTGGCCAACCGGCACCGCCTGCTTGAGGCGCTGGCCGATACCAAGCGCTTTGGCGGCCTTACAATCCTCCATTGCGAGGATCGCTTCGACCCCGAACTTCATATGCAGTTTGCGGCCGTAACGTTCCTGTTGCCGGATGGTTCGCCGGTTATCGCCTATCGAGGTACGGACGCTACCGTGGTGGGCTGGCGTGAAGATTTCAACCTTTCCTTCTCAAGCCCTGTGCCTTCGCAGGTTGAGGCCGTGCGTTATTTGCAGGCCGCCATACAAGGCACGCGAGGCGGGCTTTGCCTGTGCGGACATTCCAAAGGCGGCAACCTGGCCATGTACACGGCCGCCTACTGCGAGCCACAGGAACGTGAGCGGATTACCGACGTTTATTTGTTTGACGCGCCCGGCCAGGACAACGCGACCCTGGCCCTGGCCGGTTACCGCGAGGCATTGCTAAAAGCGCGCTGTTATGTGCCGCAAAGCTCAGTGATCGGTCGGCTGATGGGGGTTCCGGAAACCTACAGGGTCGTTCACAGTCACGCATTGGGCATCTCGCAACATGATGTATTCACTTGGGTGCTGGACGGCCCGCACTTTGAAACCCTGCCCACTTTGGACAGAGCCAGCCGCCTGACCAAGGCGACAATGGATGAATTTTTACGCGGCAGTACACCCGAAACCCGCAAGCTGTTTATTGATACGCTGTTTTCTGCGCTTGGCGCCGGAAGCGCGCTTACGATGAGCGTTGCGGCCAGCCGCCTGCCGGACACAGCCAGCGCACTGTGGGCAGCCTTGCGCGCCATGGATCTTCCCGCGCGAAAAGCCATGCTATCGGTGCTGAGCACGATGGCGACAAGCGGTGTGGAAAGTGCAAAGCGCTTGCTGACCGACGAAAGGGGTACTACCGACTTATCCCGCTGAACGGCACCAAACTACCGCCGTGATGGTGAACGTTAATAAGACAGCGTGGTAAAATCCGTATACTGGTAATCGCCGTACACGTCGTTCAGGCAGAAGCCGTACATATAATCCGCGCCCGTTTCCACGTCATCATACCCGAAAGCGATCGTACCGCCTTCCCCGACCGTAATGGGATCGCCCACGAAAGGCTCGCTTTGCTCGTCGCCGTTATTATTCCAGTAGATCAGCTCGTACTGCGGCACCACCACGTCACCCTGTTTCAATGTCTGATAACCGCGCAACGCCATACCCGCATCGTTGAAGCCCTCGGTATACCCTACCACAGCGCCGCCCGGACGCTGGGCATCGAACACGACGAGCAGATAGGTTTCCTCACCGTTCAGCGTTACGGGGATCAACGAACGCACGTAGTTATCGTTGGTGATTTGGTCGTAAATGCAGACCATCTGCCCGTCCAGCGTCGGCCAGGTGCCGTCGAACAGGCCGTAGAGCTTTCCCTGGTTCCAATCGATCACCACATCCTGGGTGTAGCCCAGGTCCACATAGCATTCAAAATCCGGGTCGCTTACATCCATCATCAGGCAAGCGTCGGCCGAGGCCAGGTAGCGCATATCTTCCTGTGTCAGGTCGACGCTGTACGCATTCGCCCCCTGCGCGTCCGCAAAGGGGTTCTGCACGTCGTAAGTTTCCCCGCCCACGGACACCGCCACCGTATCGGCTTTTTCGCCCTGCGCCGACCCGCCCCACAGACCGGCGAACGTATCGCTGCTCACGTTGTCGCTCGTGTCGGCTTCCTGTTGGGTGCTTTCGTCATATACGCTGCTGTTGAAAGTTTCTCCGTTTTCCCCATACAGGCTCCCCAGGATGCTGTCGACCGAGGCGGTTCCCGCGCCCGTGTTCGCGCCGCCGTTATCCTTCCCGCTCCAGTTGCCCCACAGGTTGTTGTATGTGTTGTAATAACTTTGCGTATCGGTCGCGTATTGAGAAAACCAATCCACTGTAGCGTCCTGCACGGTCTGTTGGGTAACGGTGGACGAACCGAAGGTATGGCTGCCATCGGCCATGCCGCTTACAAGGCTTCGGATAAAAGCTGTGTATTTAGGCATCAGGTTTTGGGTGTCGTAGTTTTGCAGGTAAGTGGGCGCGTCCGCGCGCGTGCTGTACGGCACCAACACAGCCAGACCGGAGATGCCGCTTAGATTGCTGGTAAAGCCGTTGTACACCACCGCGTCGGCAAGCGCTTTGGTAAGCGCCGCGGCCCCCGCCTCGTCGTAGGTTTCGTAGGCCTTGGCAAAAACCCCCAGGTCGATCATATCGGAGGCATCGTCGTCCGTTTCGCCAAACGAGCGCACGTTTTGGCGGATACGCGAGATGGAGTTGAAATTTCCCGTGCCAATCTGGCCGTTCAGGCTGTCGCCCATGGTTTCCATGGCCGAACGCAGCGCGTCCAGCTTGTTCAGATCCAACACGGAAAGCGTTCCGAACTCGTCATACCCTACGTCCTTAACGCTTTGTAAAAACCCATCCACAATCGTTTTGCCAAGCGCGGGGATCTCCATGCCCGGGTTTTTGGAAAGGCTCGGCAGCCAGCTTTTATAATTCCAGCCTTCGCCGGGTTCGGTTTCCTCGCTGGCGATCATATAATCGGCAAACGGCTCCAGGTGCACAGCCATTTCATAGTCTGCCATCAGGCAGGCGTCGAAGCCGACCATCGAGAATTTGCGGTAATTTGGCTCATTCGATGCAGTGTCCAGCGCCGTATAGATCTCCGCCATGTTCAGGCTGTTGTCCGTCATCTCGTCATAACATACGCCATCGGTCGCGCCAGAACCGTGATCCCAAAAAATCAGCCCGTATCGATCTGCCGGAAAATTCTCAAAACCGTATTGCAGAAACGATGCAAACTCGGCTTCGTCGCCCATATCGATGCTGCCCAGTTTCGTTAGCCGGGTCAGGCCGGTTTTATCCACACGCCAGCGCTCGCCTTTGCCATCGGCCAGCTTCTTATTTTCCCAGTTTTTTGTGCCGCCTGTTTGCACATAAACCGTCAGGCTGCTGTTGGCTGCGATGCCGCTGCCCGTCATTTCCTTAAGGTCGGCGGTTGCAAGGCCTCCGTCGCTTTCCAGGTCGGTTCCGCACAGGTACACCATGAGCGTGAAGGTTTGCGCGGACGCGCCAACAGGCGCCGGTACCAGCGCAAAGCATAGTATAACGGCCAGGAATACGGATAATGCTTTTTTCATAAGCGTTCTCTCTTTCCGTCGGTCGGTCGGGCCTGGGAGGCGGGAAAGCGTTAGATATCGATAAACTCGCGGAATTCGCGCATGATGCCGATGCCGTCGGGATAGTGCGCGGCAAATTGGGGCACCGCGTGACTGGGGAACGAGTTGCCCTCGATAAAGCACGGGCCGCGTTGGGTAATGGCCACATCCCAGGCGATAAAGCGCATTTGCGGCACTTTCTGGGCAGCTTCCAGGCACATCTGCATCGCTTCCTGAAAATACGGTACCGTAAAACCGATGATGGGCGTGCCCGTGATAGGGTGTTTATCATAGGTATTTCCGGCCTTGTCGGCCCCGACGGTCAGGAGCTTTCCGCTTTTTAAATCCACACGCGCAGCCATGCCGCCGCAATCCACGTTATCCATCACCCGTCCGTTGCCTATGCGTAAAAAGGCGTATACTACGCCCTGTTTTTTATCACCCAACAGCGTTGCAATGCGGATGGTGTTGACCGATGTGGGGCACATTCTCATCATTTCCGGGTGCTGCGTTACGCGCTCCTCAATAATGCCGATGCCCTTTTTGCGCAGTTCATCCAAAAACGCTTCCTCGCGCCCCTGCCAGACTTCCTTTTGAAAACGCTCGATGCCTACGCCACTGCTGCCTTCCAGCGGCTTGACGATGATATCCGGATTGCGTGCGAGAAACGCCTTGAAATCTTCTATAGTAGTGTCCGGCCCGATCTTTAGCCATTCGCGGTCGATATTTTCCTTGAAT
>JADGQP010000110.1 GCA_017881705.1 Christensenellaceae bacterium | reverse complement strand
GGCGATCAGCCTGCGCTCCGTATCGCTTAGCACCTGCGGGCTGGTGCCGCAGATACGCGACCTCGCGCAGGAAGGTCTGCCTATTACGCTTAGCGTTTCCCTTCACGCGCCAAACGACAAAATACGGCAGCAGATTATGCCCATCGCAGGCTGCTACCCCATTGCGGAGTTAATGGCCGCCGTACGTTACTACGTTGAACACACAAGCCGCCGCGTGGTGTTCGAGTACGCGCTGATCGACAACCTCAACAGCTGGCCGGAACACGCGCGGGAGCTGGTGCGCCTCGTGAGCGGCCTGCAATGCCACATAAACCTGATTCCGCTTAACCGCGTGGACGAGCGCGCGCTTGCGCCAGCCTCTCCTGCTGCGGTACAGGCGTTTTTACACACGCTGGAGTCGCTTGGCGTTTCCGCCACCTGCCGACGCGAAATGGGCACGGACATCGGCGGCGCGTGCGGACAGCTGCGTAACCGTCACCTGGGAGACGCTCTTGAAAGTAATGGTAAAACCTGATAGGATGCTATCTTGACGGAACGTGTAAAAAGGCAGGTGAGGCGGCTTGCAGATTTTCGCGGTAACCCATACGGGGCGGGTGCGCCCCACTAATGAGGATTCACTGCTGGTGGGTCACTCGCTTTACGGCGTGGCGGACGGCATGGGCGGCCACCGCGGCGGCGAAACGGCCAGCCGCGTTGCCGTTCAGGTGGTTCGCACCCTGCTTGGCGGAAAAACGCCAGAGGAGAACACCCTGCGCGTGGCGCTGGACGCCGCCAACCGCAGAATCTTCGATATGCAGCGCCGCGATGCGTCCTTAAGCGGCATGGGTACCACCCTGACCGTTTTATGGGAGGCTCCGGACGAATTGCTGATTGCCCATGTGGGCGACAGCCGCGCCTACCTGCTGCGCGACGGCGAACTTTCCTGCCGTACGCAGGATCACAGCATTGTCGGCGAGCTTGTGCGCAGCAAGGCCATCACCCCCGAAATGGCGAAAACTCACCCCTACCGCAGCGTGATCACCCGCGCCTTGGGCACCGACCCGGTTGTGGAGCCGGACGTGTTGCACGAAAAAAAGCGGCCGGGCGATTTGTGGCTCGTATGTTCCGATGGACTTTCCAATATGGTGGAGGATGACGAGATCGCACATACGCTCGCAGAGCTTAGCGACCAGACGGCCGCAAACAAATTGCTGGAATTGGCGCTGGAAAACGGCGGTGTTGACAACGTGAGCTTCATCCTGGGGCGCGTAACGGAGGTGAGCGCGCCATGATGAGGGGCATCGTGTTTGCCGAGCGTTACAAACTGGTGGATTTCATCGGCCAGGGCGGCATGTCGCTGGTGTACCGCGCGGTCGATATCCGCACGGGTCACAGCGTCGCCATCAAGATTCTCAAATCGGAATACAACAGCGATAAGGAATTTATGGAGCGGTTCCAGCGTGAGGCGCAGGCCGCGAGCCTTATGTCGCACCACAACATCGTCAATCTTCTGGATGTGGGCGTGGAGGGCGAGTACCGCTATCTCGTGCTGGAATACGTAAGCGGCAGCACCCTTAAGGAGATTATTCAGCAAAAAGGCCGGCTTAACACCAACACCGCCATACAGATTACCGTACGCATTTTAAGCGCGCTGCAGCACGCGCACAGCAACGGCATCATCCACCGCGATATTAAGCCGCAAAACGTGCTGGTCAACGCCGACGGGCACGTGAAGGTAGCGGACTTTGGCATCGCCCGCATGACAAACGCCTTTACCATTTCCAAAGGCGATACCGTGGTGGGCTCGGTGCATTATTCCTCCCCCGAGCAGGCCGGCGGCAGCGTTGTGGATGCCACCAGCGATATCTATTCCACCGGCGTGGTGCTTTATGAAATGCTGACCGGTCACGTCCCCTTTGTTGGGGATACGCCGGTAGCGGTGGCCATGCAGCACATCAACGCCACCCCTCCGCCCATTTCGGATTATAATCCCGACGTTCCCCCCGCGGTGATCTCGGTGGTCGCCGTATCATTAAAAAAGTCGCCTAAGAAACGCTACCAGAGTGCGCGCGAAATGGCGGACGCGCTGCTCAAAGCCCGCCAGGGTTTGCCCGACCCCAACACCCCGCAGTATATGGAACATACCGCCGCGCAGGCCTCCGCCAACGCACAGCGCCAGCCCCCACCCGCCAGAAAAGCAGCCGCTTCGCAAACCGCCAAGCGCGCACCGACACGCAAGCGCCGCAAGAGAATCACAACTCTGTTTACCATTCTCACCGGCTGCCTGGTGCTTTTTGGGCTTGTAGCGGGTTCCATTACCGTATATCATTCCGTCGCGGGCAGCGCACTGGCTCCCGACTTGGTCGGCATGACCGTGGAGGAGGCGCAGGCCCAGGTGAAGCACGTAGGACTCAACCTGCAGCAGACCGAGGTAAACCACGATAAGATCCCCGCGGGCACGATTCTGTCCCAAACGCCGGAAGCCGATGCCGAAATGCGCAAGGGCGATAGCGTGGTAATCACCGTCAGCCTCGGGCCGTCGCGTATTTTAATGCCCGGCCTTCTGGGCATGACGCACGACGAAGCCGCCGCCAAACTCAAGGAAAAAGGCTTGAGCATGGTCGTGTCCAAAAGCCCGTCCACCGCGACGCTGGATACGGTGATCGCGCAAAACCCGCAGGAAGGGGAAACCTGCAACGTGGGCCAGGAAATCGAGGTTACGCTGTCGGGCGGCAGCACGCTGGTGCCCGACCTTACCAACCGTACCTATGAAGAAGCGATCCAGCTTATTAAGGAAAATAACCTGACCGCCGGCAAGGTAGTCTATGGCGAAGCAGCTGATGACCAAATCGGCAAAGTGCTGGCGCAAACGCCCGCTGCCGGCACCATGGCAATACTGGACACGCAGGTAACGCTGACCGTCGGCACAAAAAGCAAACCCTACCATGCCGATATGAACGTGGACGTTCCCGCCTCACAGGACAGCCTGCCCTTACGGGTCACGCTGCTGGAAAACGACAACGAGGTAGAACAGTATAACGGCATGACTACTGCAGGCGCCGCTTATTCCGTGATTATCCCAGTCAGTTCCAGCTTATCCGGCCCGCTTTCATGCCGCGTATATCTTAACGGGCAGCTGATCGTAGAGCGGGAGGTCACCCTGCAATGACGGCGCGCGAGCGTATCGGCGTGATCGTGAAGGGTTTGGGCGGGCTGTATTACGCGCGGGACGAGGCTGGCGAGGTACATGTGGTGCGTGCCAAGGGCGCGTTTCGACGTATGGGAATCACGCCGATGGTTGGCGACGATATCCGCTTTGCGCCGGGCGAAGGCGAGGAACACGGCTGGATTGAGGAAATCTTACCGCGTACAAACTTTCTTGTGCGTCCGCCGGTTGCCAACATCCGCCGCCTGATTATCGTGCTCGCGCCGGAGCCGAAGCCGGATATGCTGCTGCTGGACACAATGCTGCTAATGGCGCGGGAACAGAATATCGATTCCGTCATCGTGGTGAACAAGCGCGAGCTGGACCCATCGCTCGCCCCACAGATACGCGAGCAATACGTACACGCGGGCGTGCCCGTGCTGGAAGCCAGCGCGGTAACCGGCTATGGGTTGGACGCGCTTTCCCAAACGATGGCCGACGGCATTTGCTGCCTGGCGGGGCAAAGCGGCGTGGGTAAAAGCACGCTGGTCAGCGCCGTTACGGGAATCGCGCTGCTTTCCGGCGAGATCAGCCGAAAAACCACGCATGGCAAGCACACCACGCGCCACACGGAGCTTTTAACGAAGGACGGTTATCAGGTGCTGGACACCGCGGGTTTCAGCCTACTTTCGCTTTGGAAGTCCATGGAGCCCATGCACCTGAAAGATTATTATCCCGAATTTGCACCCTACGAGGGCCAATGCCGCTTCCAGCCCTGTTACCATTTCAGCGAGCCGGACTGTGCGGTGCTGGCCGCCGCAGCGCGGGGAGAGCTTTCGGCACAGCGCTTGGAGCGTTATCATCAACTGCTTGAGCAGGTTAAGCAGACATGGAGGGATCGGTATGAGTAAAATCGCGCCATCCATATTGGCGGCCAATTCCCTGCGCATGGGCGAAGCCGCCCACAGGATCGTGGACGCAGGCTGCGACTATGTCCATTTCGACGTGATGGATGGGGTTTTCGTGCCCAATCTGTCTTTCGGCCCGGGGCTGCTTAAAGACATGAAGGCTGAAATCAGCCTGTTTTTTGACGTGCACCTGATGCTGATCAACCCGCTGAAGTACGTGGATGTGTTCGCGCAAAGCGGCGCGAACGGCATTACCGTACATGTGGAAGCCGATCGTTTTAAAGAATCCCTCAAACGCATCCGCGAGTTGGGGCTTAAAGTCGGCGCCTCGCTTCGCCCGGGAACGCCGGCCGAAGCCCTGCGCGAAGTGCTGCCGCAGTTGGATCTGGTGCTGGTGATGACCGTGGAGCCGGGCTTCGGCGGGCAAAAGCTGAACACCGATATGCTCAATAAAATACGCGCGCTGCGCACTATGGGCTTTCACGGCGAAATTGAAGTGGACGGCGGCGTGAACCTGCAAAACGCTAAAGAACTGGCCGCCGCCGGCGCGGACACGATGGTAATGGGCACCACCTTCTTTGGTTCGGACAACCCCGCGCAGCTTGCGCAAAAAGTGCACGCGCTCGGCAGGTAAATGGGCTGATCTCGCAGGCGGACGGTATGTTTGACAACGAAAACATGACGATTTATAATACGTATTACGTATGCCTCAGTAGTATGGTAGAATCGTAGGGAGGAAATCATCATGGTCATTACTGATTTTCTGGAAAAAAACGCGCGCGTAAAGCCCGACGACGTGGCGCTGGTGGAAATCAACCCCGCGCTGCAGCCTGATCATACCGTAACTTGGCGGGAATATAGCCTCATCGAATCCGCTTCCGGTGGCAAGTACCGGCGGGAAATCACCTGGCGGGAGTTTGACCGTCAGGCCAACCGGTTCGCCAACCTTTTACTCACCCGGGGTGTTAAAAAGGGCGACAAGGTCGCCATTCTTTTAATGAACTGCATCGAATGGCTGCCTGTCTATTTCGGTATTTTAAAAACCGGCGCTCTGGCCGTGCCGATGAACTTTCGCTATACCGCCGAGGAGATCGCTTATTGCCTGGAACTGTCCGACGCGTCGGTGTTGGTGCTGGGGCCGGAATTTGTGGGTCGCGTGGAACAGGTGATGGGTCGGTTGGGTTTCATCCGTCACTTTTTCTTCGTAGGCGACGACACGCCCACCTTTGCAGACAATTTTGAAAGCTACAGCATTTACTGTTCCTCCACCGCTCCCGCTGTGGAGCTTGAGGAACACGACGACGCTGCTATTTATTTTTCTTCCGGCACCACGGGTTTCCCAAAGGCAATTCTGCACAGCCACGAATCGCTGGTAAGCGCCTGCCTGACCGAGCAGAACCATCACCATCAAACCAAGGACGATATTTTTCTGTGCATTCCCCCGCTGTATCACACCGGCGCAAAAATGCACTGGTTCGGCAGCCTTCTGTCCTGCAGCAAGGCGGTGCTGCTGCGCGGCGTAAAGCCGGAGTGGGTGCTGCGGGCGGTTTCCGATGAAAAGGCGACGATCGTCTGGCTGCTGGTGCCCTGGGTACAGGATATCCTGGATAGTATCGACCGCGGGGAAATCAAACTGTCCGATTACCGCCTCAGCCAGTGGCGGCTGATGCACATCGGCGCACAGCCCGTGCCCCCCAGCCTGATTACCCGCTGGCTGAAGGTATTTCCCAAGCAGCAGTACGACACCAATTACGGCTTAAGCGAATCCATCGGCCCGGGCTGCGTGCATCTGGGCGTGGAAAATATCCACAAGGTTGGCGCCATCGGCAAAGCAGGCTACCTGTGGGAAACGCGCATTGTGGATGAACAGATGTGCGATGTCCCCGTTGGCACGGTAGGCGAGCTGGCGGTGAAAGGGCCGGGCGTAATGAAGTGCTACTATAAAAACCCGCAGGCAACCGCGGAGGTGCTCAAGGACGAATGGCTGTGCACCGGCGATATGGCGCGCTGTGACGAGGAAGGCTTCATTTTTCTGGTCGATCGTAAAAAGGACGTTATCATCAGCGGCGGCGAGAACATTTACCCTGTGCAGATTGAGGATTATCTGCGCGCACACACGAAAATCAAGGATGTCGCCGTAATAGGCATGTCGGACGAACGGCTGGGCGAAATCGCTGCCGCAATTATCGAGGTGAAAACCGGCGAAACGCTCACCGAGGCCGAGGTACAGGATTTTTGTCTGGAACTGCCGCGCTACAAACGCCCGCACAAAATCATTTTTGCCGAGGTGCCGCGCAACCTGACCGGCAAGATCGAAAAGCCGAAGCTGCGCGAACGTTACGGCGCTGGGCACCTGGTGGAAAAGCAAATGACCCGCTAAAGGGTTTCACCCTTTAGAATCCTGACAAGGGATTTCATCCCTTGACCCATCCTTTTATCGTCACAGGCTGTTGAATTCCTATCCAGACAGTAAACGCAAAGAGACGCTTGTTATAGAAGACTGCTTTCAGGAGGTATCGGAGGGCCGCAGCCCTCTGATTGCCATTCGTATCGACCGGCTTTGCCGGTCGGGCGGGGAGTTTGCGGCTCTGCCGCAAACAATACCCGAAACTCAAAAAAGTGGCGAAGCCCTCTTTTTTGACAGTTTCGGAGGGTCGCAGCCTTCTGATTGCCATTCGTATCGTCCGGCTTTGCCGGTCGGGCGGGAGTTTGCGGCTCTGCCACAAACAATACCCGAAACTTAAAAAAGTGGCGAAGCCCACTTTTTAGACAGTCTTGCGCCGTCCGGCAGTTTGCCGGACGGCGCATCTTTGTTTATTTCCGAATCAGGTATCCGCTTTTTTCCCACAGGGCTACCCAGTCCTTGAGGCGGTTATGCAAATCGGCGTTGCTCCTGGTTTTCTCCATCATGCCGATCAGCTGCGTAAGCGCCTCGCGATTGGTGGTGGAGCCCAGCACCGTGCGAATCGCCCGCACGCCCTCGACCTCCTGATCGCTCAGCAGCAGGTCTTCCTTCTTGGTGCCGCTCCTTTGCATATCGATCACGGGGAACATCGGGTCGTCGCCTTCCGGCGTGTTCAGCCAAACTTCCATGTTGGCCGTGCCTTTGAATTCCTCAAAAATAATGTCGTCCACACGAGAGCCGGTTTCCACCAGAAGAGTGGCAATCACGGTCAGGCTTCCGCCCTCGCGCGTATTGCGCGCCGCGCCGAAAAAGCGCTTGGGTTTCACCAGCGCGGCGGGCGTGACGGTGTTGGTCATCGTGCGGCCGCCCTGCGTAAGCGTTGCCTGATAGGCGCGCGTGAGTTTGGTAAGGCTGTCCAGCAGAATCACCACGTTTTTACCCTGCTCCACCAGGCGCTCGGCGCGCTCCAGCATGGTTTCGCTCACGCGGGTCTGGCTTTCCGGCGCTTCGTCAAAAGTGGTGGCGAATACTTCCGCGTCCGTTCCCACGTCCTCACGGATCTCCGTAACCACCTCCGGCCGTTCGTCAATCAGCAGCAACATCGCGTGCGCGTCTTTGTCGTTCTGCTTTATAGCTTTGCACAGTTCCCGAAGCAATACGGTTTTTCCGGCTTCCGGCGGCGCCACGATCATCACGCGCTGGCCAAAGCCGATGGGTGCGATGAGGTTGATGATACGCATAGGCCAGTTGCGCCGGTTTTGCTCGCTTTCCAGCACGATGCGTTTTTGGGGGTAGATCGGCACCAACGTTTCAAACGTTGGGCGTTCGGCGGTTTCTTCCGCGGCGTTGCCGTTAATCTTTTCCACGTACATCAGCGCGGCGAACTTGTCCGTATCGCGCTGCGGGCGTGCCTTGCCCTCCACCATATCGCCGGTGCGCAGTTCGTAACGCCGTATGGTCGCCACGGAAACATAAATGTCCTTTTTCCCGGGTAAAAGCGATACGGAGCGTAAAAAGCCGTACCCGTCCGGCAGAATCTCCAATATTCCGGACACTGGTGTGCCTTCGGCTGCCTGCAGGGCTTCCGGAATCGGCTGGGTACGATCAAAAGGCTCGGCGAATGCCGGATCGCGCGTGGGTTTATACGGCGTGTCGTTGTACAGCCCTTCCGGCGCGCGTGGCGCGGCGTAACTCGGCTGCGGATAACCGCCCTGGTTGTAGCCGCCGTACGCGGGGCGTTGATAATCTGTCCTGGGCGCTGGGCGATAGCCGCCGCTGCGATAATCCTGCCGGCCGTAATCTCGCGTAGGCGCGGCACGGTAGCCCAGGCGATACCCATCCACCGTTTGCTGAGGATACGCTGTGCGCGGCGCGGGCGGCTGGGGTTCGCTGTAACGCGGCTCCTCCTCCGGCCTTTCCACCACTTGCGGCTGCGTAATTTTCACCGGCGGCCCAAAGCGCGCCGGGCCAGAGCTTGCGTGCGCCGCCTGCCATGCAGGCTGGCGCAGAGGCTGCTTAAACGTAATGTTCGGCCTGGTTTGCATTGCCTGCCGGAACGCGGGCTGATAATCTCCGCCGTTGGTCATGCCTTCGTCGCGCAACGTCACAGGCTGAGGCGGCGCGGGCGTCACGTTCGTAACATCCGCGTAGAGCGTTCCCGCCCGGAGCGTTTCGGCGGTGCGGTCGGCTGCCTGTGCGGATGCGGATCTGGCCGACATCCCTTCTGTCGGCTTTTCTCCGTTCTCTTGCTCGCCCAGCGCTTCGCTAAGCCGCCGAACGATCCCATCCTTGTCGATGCCGGCGCTGAGCTTAACGCCGCTGGAACGAGCCAGCTTGCGCAAATCAATCACCGTCATGCCCTGTAATTCACTTGTGAGCAATGGAATTCCTCCCTGTGTGATATAGGCATATCTCTCGGCTGCCGTTCCTGGCGGCGCCGAAATCCCGTCGGCACAGTTCCGCCGCGCGGAAAAAACCGGATATGAAGTTCAAACAGCCCTTCCAACAGATCGTCGGTCCAAACGACTATGCTTTTACCGCAATAACCATGTCCCGATTCACGGCCTGTTCCACCCAATGAGAAAAATCATTAAACGGGGGTTCCGTTAGCGGTGTAAGCCCCGCGTTCGACATTTCCTGTTCAAGCGTTTTGCGGTGTAACGTGTAAGTGTTAAATGAAAGCGCGATCGCTCCGCCCGGTTTGAGTGTTTTGCGGCAGGCCGGCAGCATGCCCTGCAGCAGCGCCGAAAGCGAGGATATTCCGCCGTTTTCCTTCGGGGCGTGCTGCACTCCGTAAGGCAGATCGCCCACAATCAGGTGGCAGCCTTCCTTACCGGCGATCTCGTCGGCGCACGCGGCATTGCCGCAAATGAGCCGAAGCGATAACGTATCCCCGCGTTTATAGCTTTCCGCGTCGCCTGACAGGGTATAACCGCGTTCTCTGAGCGCGCCGCCGCCGTGAAGGGTAAGCGAGCGTTCCTCCCGACTGTGTTTATAACGATGATATTGCAGATAATGCTCCAAGTATGTGTCTGCCTCGCGGATCGCCTTATCGTCCAAGTCTACGCCGACGGCGTTGTCCCCTTCCTCCAGCGCGCAAAAAAGCGAGGTACCCCTTCCGCAAACCGGGTCCAGCACGATCAGCGGTTCGGGGGATAACGCAAAGGCGGAAGCGGATCGCGCACAATGAAGCATCATTGCGGTAAAATCCGCGTTGGTCTTTCCCTTGTATTTCAGTACCTGCGACAGATCGGGCTGAACGTAAGGCCGCTTGTTCAGGGGAAACGGACGCAGCCATTCGCCTTCCCGCACGGCAGCCAGCGCGACGGCGGAATGCCGCGAAAGGTAGACCCAGCTATCATCATCGAGCGAATCGGTTTCCAACGTCAAAAAGGGAGCGCCCGCCAGCGATTCGAAAGCGACATTCGCTTTCACGTTCAACGCGTAAAGCAAGCATTCGCATTCCAGCGCGGCCAATTTTTGAAGCGACTGCGCATAGCGTGCGTTAGCGTGAGATTTCACGAGCAGAGCAAATTGCACTGGATTCCTTTCTTCTGATGGATGACATGCAGATGGATTCGTTCGCTCTTGTTTGTATCATAGCATAAATGGCGTGCCTTGGCAAGCGTGGGAACGCAAAACCCGCCCCGTGTCTGTATAGCTTTGTTTATACCGCCCGATTTCCATTTTTTAATTCAATCCCTACGCGTATAGACAGATTCGTTTCCTGCCCATTCAGATTCAGTATGCGCACGCGGGATCGGTGAATTTATTTTACAGATGTATCCGTATAAAAAAGAACCCCCTCCCCGATTTTCACGGAGAGGGGAATGATATTACCATTTACGCTTGCGAGCGGCTTCTGCTTTCTTCTTGCGTTTCACGCTGGGCTTTTCATAATGCTCGCGCTTGCGAGCCTCTGCCAAAACACCTGTGCGAGCACATTGACGTTTAAACCGCTTAAGAGCGCTTTCCAGGGATTCATTTTCGCGGATGCGTACCTCGGACACTGTTATCCCTCCCCTCGCTCATCTCGCTGCGACCCTCCGACCCTGCGGATAGGTATAAATGGGCGTGCAACGACCATACGGATATTATACAGCGAAGTCTGCGCCCCGTCAACAGGAAGTTGCGGCTCGCGCGAACGTCTGTTTTCAGGCGAGCTGCGCTTACGCCATGCGCTCCGCCATCTGCTGGCCGCCCAGGATGTGAAAATGCAGGTGCTGCACCGTTTGGCAGGCATCCTTGCCGCAGTTGTTCACCACACGGTAACCTCCCTGCGCAAGGCCCAGCTGTGTAGCCACCGCCGCGCAGGCGCGCAGACAGGCGGCCAGTTCGTGGTCGGAAAGCTCTGCGTTGTACCCCAGGTCGGGGATATGGTGCTTGCTGACGACCAGCGCGTGTACCCTGGTTTGCGGGTGAATATCGAAAAACGCGTAGGTGTCCTCATCCTCGTAAATTTTATTGGACGGGATGTCACCTTTAATAATTTTACAAAACAGACAGTCGTCCATCGCGCGGTTCCTCCTTCGGGTTTTCGGTTTGCTACAGGGTTTCCACAAGCTCGCCCGTCATTCCTTCTTTGGTAAGCCCGGTAAAGCGCACGTTTACAATTTGCCCGTGCTGGCCGCCCTTACAGGTTACGTGTACGTACTGCGGGGTGTAGCCGCCAAAGGTTCCGTTGCCCGCCATTTCCTCCAGCAGTACCGGCAGCGTCCGGCCGAGCAGACCCGTACGGTAGGCGGTGGAAAGGTGCTCCCCCACGGCAATCAGCCTGTGTACGCGCTCCGCCTTCAAAGGCTCTGGAACCTGCATGGGCATCTCCGCCGCGGGCGTGCCTTCACGGGGGCTAAAGGGAAACACATGCAGTTTTAAAAAACCTACCCGCTGGCAAAACGCCTCGGTTTGTTCAAATTCCTCTTCCGTTTCCCCGGGAAAACCCACGATCACATCCGTGGTGAAGGCCGCGTCCGGAAATGCCAGGCGCAGTTTTTCCACAGCGGCCATAAACTGCGCCGTGTTATAACGGCGCTTCATGCGGGCGAGCACCGGGTCGCTGCCGCTTTGCAGCGCCAGATGAAACTGCGGGCAGAGCTTGGGCAGCGCCAGCGCGCCCGCAACGAACGCGTCGTTTACAGCCACAGGTTCCAGCGACCCCAGGCGGATACGCTCCACGCCCCGCGCTCCGTGCGCCGCGGCCGCCGCGTCCATCAGCGTCGGCTTACCTTCCAGGTCGCGCCCGTAGCTGGTCAGGTGGATGCCGGTCAGCACCAGTTCGGAAAAGCCCGCGTCGGCCAGCGCCTGAGCCTCGGTGCGAATCTCCGCAACGGGGCGCGAGCGCACTCCACCGCGAACGGAGGGAATTACGCAATAGGTGCAGCGGTTGTCACAGCCTTCCTGTATTTTCATCACAGCGCGGGTATGCCCTTCGTGCGCATGGATGGAAAGCGGCTCAAACGCCGCGCTTTGCAGGCTGTCCACCGCAACGATCTGGCAGTTTTCCGCCATCGCCTTTTCAAAAAGCGCAACCACCTGCGCGCGATATTGAGTGCCCAGTATCAGCCGCGCGCCTGTGTTCCTTAACGTTTCACCCATGCGCTGCGCCAGGCAGCCGCAAACAATCAGCTCTCCCTGCGGGTTCTGGCGCTTTAGGCGTCTGGCCGCCTGCAGGCTTTTCTGGTCGCCCGTGCCCGTAACGGTGCAGGTATTCACCACGCACACGTCCGCGGGCATGCCCTGCAGCGCGTTCACATAGCCGCGGCGCAGAAATTCCTCCAGCATCGCTTCACTGTCGTACTGGTTCACCTTGCAGCCCAAAGTATAAAACCGCACAGTCCTAGGCATGTTACATCTCCCCGAAAACGCTCATGGTTACAGCCAACGCGCATAGGCCGGCGGTTTCCGTGCGTAAAATGCGTTTACCCAGCGTTACGCAGCGTGCGCCCAAGCCCCGGAATAGCTCAATTTCCTTCGCGTCTATGCCGCCTTCCGGCCCGATGATCACCGCGATCTTTTCAGGTTTCGGCTTTTCCAGAAGCAATGTTTGCAGCGCGCGGCTCAGCGTCAGCGCGCCCTCTTCCTCCCAAGCAACGAAAACGGCGTCCATGCCGACTTCTTTCAAATAATCTGCCGCGCCCTTGCCACCGCACATGGGCAGCACCTGCGGCACGTGCGCACGCCCGCTCTGCTTGGCGGCTTCCAACGCGATACGGTTGAAGCGTTCGCCCTTTTTATCTCCGTCCGCGCGCGCTACCGAGCGTTCCATTTCCACAGGAAGAATATCCCAAACGCCCAGTTCCGTCGCTTTCTGCACAATCCACTCCATTTTATCCAGCTTGGGAAGGCCCTGGATCAGCGTAACGCGCACCGACGGTTCCGGCGACGGGAGCGCTAAAAGCACACGCACGCGCGCCGCCTGCGGGTCGGGCAGAACCAGCTCGCCTTCGTAGAGGCGTTCGGCGGCGATCAGCTGCACCTTTTCGCCCGCTTTCATACGCAGCACTCGCGCGACGTGCGCGCTTTCCTGCGGTGAAAGCGTAACCAACTCTCCCTGCGCAAGCGGCCCGCTTTCCCCAAGCCAACACCTATGCACGGCTATCCTCGTTTCTCAGGCAAAGAGCAACCCATTCGCCCCGCATCGCCCGTTTCACAACGGCGTATCCCTCCGACTGTACGGCGGTCAGCACGTCGTTCTCCCGCTCGCGGATGATACCGGAGCAAATCAGCAACCCGCCCGCCACAAGGTGCCGTTTCAGCGGCCCGCACAGCATGCAGATTGCGTCCGCCACAATATTGGCTACAGCCAGTTCGCAGGGCATAGCCTCACTTTTTACCAAATCGCCCTGCACCACGCGTACCTGTCGCGATACGCCGTTATGCTCCACGTTTTCGCGCGCTACTTTTACCGCGTCGGGGTCGATATCCACAGCCAGCACATTTTGCGCACCCAGCCTTGCCGCGGCGATGGCTAAAATGCCGCTGCCCGTGCCAACGTCCATCACGCGGTCACCGGGGCGCAGAAACGTTTCCAGCAGTTCCATGCACATATTGGTGGTTTCGTGCGTGCCGGTTCCGAAAGCCATACCCGGATCCAGTTCCACCACCAGGTCATCCGGCGCAGGGTCGAACGCTTCCCAGGAGGGTTTCACAACCAAACGGCTGCCGATGCGAAACGGCTTGTAATACCGTTTCCAATTTTCCGCCCAGTCCTCATCGGCCACGTTGAGAATCTCCATGGTAAGCGTCCCAAAATCGACGCTTCCATCCCCATTAGCCAGTTCGGCAAGCTGCGCGCGCAGGTTGGTAAGCATATCGCGCGTTTGTTCGTTTTGCGCAAACCAACCTTTTACCAGCACGTCCTCCGGCATAGCGGCCAGCATTTTAGGGTCGTATAATTCCCAGTATACGCCAGGCTTGGCGGGGTCGGGCACATCCGCGCGGTCGACAATCTCCGTTCCGGCAGCGCCAAAACGGATTAACCAATCGCTTACCACATCGCTGCCCGCGCTTGTGGTATGCACAATCACTTCGCACCAATTCATCCGGCGGCCCCCTCTGCAAACGCGTTTCAATCCGAAGTAGCATACCACAGGGGATGCCGACGCGCAAGCCGCGAAGCAGCATCCCCTGCCGGTCGTATGGGCATGTTTCTTACGGGAACATGCCTTTCAGTTTATCCACAAAGGATTTCTTATTCTCGTATTCTTTACCCGTCAGGCTGTTTTCAAACTGACGGAGCAGTTCCTTTTGCTTCTCGCTGAGTTTTCGGGGCACTTCCACCTTTACCCGCAGCAGCAAATCGCCGTTTCCCCCGCCGCGCAGGCTAGGCAATCCGTAGCCTTTCAGGCGGAATTCTGAGTCGTTTTGCGTGCCTTCGGGGATGCGGTATTTTACGGTCTTGTTCAAGGTCGGCACATCAATTTCCGCGCCCAACGCCGCCTGCGAAAGGGTTATGGGCAAATCCAAAAGCAGCGTCGTCCCCTCACGTTTAAACAGCTTATGCGGCCGTACCGATACGCGCACATACAAATCTCCAGCCGGACCGCCGCGGGCACCGGGTTCGCCCTGCCCGCGCATCACGATGGTTTGTCCGTCGTCGATACCCGCGGGAATTTTAACCGTAGCGGTGCGGCGTTTGCGTACGCGGCCGGTACCCGAACAATCCGCGCATTTTTCCTTGACGATCTTGCCTTCGCCGTGGCAAGTGGGGCAGGTGCGAACCGTAACCATAAACCCGCCGCTTTGGCGTACCTGGCCGGTTCCGTGGCACATGGGGCAGGTCTGCGCGGAGGTTCCGGGCTTGGCGCCGGTGCCGCCGCAGGTATCGCAGTTTTCATTGCGGATAAATTCAAACGTTTTTTGGCAGCCGGCTGCGGCTTCCTCAAAGCTGACGGCGATATCATGGCGCAGGTCGTCGCCCTGCGAAGCGCCGTCCCTGCGGGTGGCGCCGCCCGCACCGCTGCCGAAAATCGAATCGAAGATGTTACCGAAATCCCCAAAGCCGCTGAAGCCGCCGAAATCGCCTGTTCCCGCGCCGCCGAAGCCCTGTGCGATGGGACCGTCGAAACCATACTGGTCGTACTTGGCGCGTTTATCCGGATCGCTTAGCACTTCGTTGGCTTCGTTAAGCTCCTTAAAACGCGTTTCGGCGGTCTTATCGGTCTGGTTCAGATCGGGATGGCATTCCTTGGCCTTTTTACGGTATGCGCTTTTTATTTCGGCATCGGTGGCCGTTTTAGGCACGCCCAGCACATCGTAATAATCGCGTTTTGCCAAATGCTCACCTACTTACAACACTTCAAAAAAGTGGGCAAGCCACTTTGATGAGTTTACACCCCGGGGCCGTTTCCGGCCCCAAGGCGTATCAAACTTCTTTTTTACCATTCAAAACCACGGCTTTCACCGCCGTTTCCCAACCCGTTCCTCGTGTATCCACGTATTCCCTTCGTTCCTTCCCAAAGGGGAAGGTTGGGGGAGGGGATCTCAATCCCTTCCCCAAAGGGAGCTTTAGCGACCGCCCGCGCGACCGTTATTTCACGTCGTAATCGGTATTCACGGTGCCATCGTCGTTTTGCGTCGGCTGTTCGCCGCCGGCCGAGCCGCCCATGTCGGGCGCGCCACCCTGCGGGCCGCCTTCCTGCTGGTAGAGCTTTCCAAAGATCGCGTACACCTTTTGTGTCAACGCTTCCATGGCGCTCTTGATCTGCCCGGCATCGTTGGTTTCGCGTACCTTCTTGAAATCCGCGATCGAGCTTTCGATGGTCGCCTTATCCTCGGCGGAGAGCTTGCTTTCGTTGTCACGCAGTTGCTTCTCCAAGTCGTAGATCAGGTTGTCGGCGCGGTTGACGGTTTCCACTTCTTCGCGGTGTTTCTTGTCTTCCTCGGCAAACTGCTCGGCTTCCTTCACACGCTTCTGGATCTCATCCTCCGACATGTTGGTGGAGGCAGAAATGGTAATCTTCTGCTCGTTGTTGGTGCCTTTGTCCTTAGCGGACACGTTGACGATGCCGTTACGGTCGATGTTAAAGGTAACTTCAATCTGCGGCACGCCGCGCGGCGCGGGCGGGATGCCCGTAAGCTGGAAGCGGCCGAGGGTCTTGTTATCGTACGCCATGGGACGTTCGCCTTGCAGCACGTGGATTTCCACGGTGGTCTGCCCATCCGCAGCGGTGGAGAATACCTGGCTCTTGCTGGTGGGGATGGTGGTGTTGCGCTCAATCAGCTTGGTGAAAATGTGGCCTTCGGTTTCCAGACCCAGCGAAAGCGGGGTGACGTCCAAAAGCAGAACGTCCTTCACTTCGCCGCCCAGCACGCCGCCCTGGATGGCCGCGCCAATAGCGACGCATTCGTCCGGGTTAATGCCCTTGAAGGGGTCTTTGCCGGTGACTTTCTTAACGGCCGTCTGTACCGCGGGGGTACGGGAGGAGCCGCCCACCAGAATGACCTTATCGATCTGGTCGGTGGAGAGGTTGGCGTCTTTCAGCGCCTTGTTCATCGGTTCAATGGTCATTTCCACCAGGTCGGCGGTCAGCTCGTCAAACTTGGCGCGGGTCAGCGTCATGTCCAGATGCTTGGGGCCGTTCTGGTCGCTGGTGATAAAAGGCAAGTTGATGTTGGCGGTCATCACGCCGGACAGGTCGATCTTCGCTTTTTCAGCAGCTTCTTTCAAGCGCTGGTAGGCCATACGATCCTGCTTGAGGTCGATGCCGTTTTCCTTTTTGAAACTGTCGACGATCCAGTTGATAATACGTTCGTCGAAATCATCGCCGCCCAGGCGGTTGTTGCCGTTGGTAGCCAGCACTTCAAACACGCCGTCGCCGATTTCCAGCAGACTTATGTCAAACGTGCCTCCGCCCAGGTCGTAAACCAGAATCTTCTGGCTGCCCTGCTTGTCCAGGCCATAGGCCAGGGACGCAGCGGTTGGCTCGTTGATGATGCGCAGCACTTCCAGCCCGGCGATACGGCCCGCATCCTTGGTGGCCTGGCGCTGACTGTCGCTGAAATAGGCGGGCACGGTGATGACCGCCTGGGTAACTTTATCGCCCAGGTAGGCTTCCGCGTCGGTCTTGAGCTTTTGCAGGATCATCGCGCTGATTTCCTGCGGGGTGTAGCTTTTATCGTCGATGTTCACCTTGCGATTGGAACCCATATCGCGCTTGATGGACATGATGGTGCGGTCGGGGTTGGTAATGGCCTGGCGTTTGGCAATCTGGCCAACCAGGCGCTCGCCCTCTTTGGTGAAGGCGACGACGGACGGCGTGGTGCGCGCGCCTTCCGCGTTAGGGATAACGACAGGCTCGCCGCCTTCGAGTACGGCGACGCAGCTGTTAGTGGTTCCAAGGTCGATACCGATAATTTTGCTCATGATGGTTCCTCCTCCAATATGTATGCGGAATTGAAAATGTTGTTGTGCTGGGGTTTATATCGGAAGG
>JADGQP010000109.1 GCA_017881705.1 Christensenellaceae bacterium | reverse complement strand
TCCGTGGAGGAGGGGCAGATTGTGACCCTGATCGGCGCAAACGGCGCGGGTAAATCCACAGCGCTTCGCACCATCAGTGGCATAGTTCGGGCGAAAGCCGGTTCCATCACCTACGAAGGGCAGAACATCCTGGGGCTTGATACGCAAAAGGTGGTGCAGCGGGGTATTGCGCTGGTGCCGGAAGGCCGACGCGTGTTCTCCAACCTGACTGTGCTTGAAAATCTTCGAATCGGCGCTTACCTGCGCAAGGACGAAGAAGGCATCAAAAGCGATCTGGAGCGAGTGTACGTTCTGTTTCCGCGACTCAAGGAACGCTCGTGGCAGCTGGCGGGCACGCTGTCTGGCGGCGAACAGCAGATGCTGGCCGTAGGTCGCGCGTTAATGTCCAAGCCAAAGCTGCTGATGATGGACGAACCTTCCCTGGGCCTCGCGCCGCTGGTTGTGAAGGACATATTTGATATTATCCGCCAGCTGAGCGCACAGGGGATCACCATCCTGCTGATTGAGCAAAACGCAAATGCCGCCCTGCACGCGGCGCACTATGGCTATGTGCTGCAGACGGGCAGCATTATCCTGCAGGATACCGGCGAAGCCTTGCTGCAAAACCAGAGCGTACAGGAGGCTTACCTGGGACACAAGCGTAAACATTAGCACGCCCGAGCGCGATATACTCCCGTTAGGACAACGCAACCCCGCGCGGCGAAAACGCCGCCGCCGCCTCGTTTTTTGCAATGGCGCACACCGGTAAAGCGGTGCGCGCCTTGTTTTATGGGATTTGACATCGTTTCGGGCAGGCTTTATAATAAACGCAGGAACCGTTTGGTTCTGCGGGAATGCGAGGATAACCGATGGATTTTGTAATCAAAGGCAATCTCTGCTACAGTGATCGCCCGGAATGTTTAACGACGCTTCCACAAGGGTATTTAGTGGTTGTGGGCGGCGTATACGCCGGGGCTTTTGAACAACTGCCTGAGTGTTACCAAACGCTGCCCCAAACGGACTGCGGCGACCGGCTGGTGATGCCGGGGTTTTGCGACCTGCACCTGCACGCGCCCCAGTTCGCCTACCGCGGGCTGGGCATGGACCTGGAATTGATTGAGTGGCTCAACCAACGCGCGTATCCCGAAGAAGCCAAATATTCCGACTTGGCTTATGCCGGGCGCGCGTACGACCTGTTTGTGGACGCCATGCGAAAAAGCGCCACTACGCGCCTGTGCTGTTTTGCCACCCTGCACGCGCCCGCGACGCTGCTGCTGATGGAAAAGCTGGAGGCCGCGGGGCTTCGGGGTTACGCGGGCAAGGTGAGCATGGACCGCAACGCGCCCGATGACCTGTGCGAGCCCGACGCTGGGCAGGCCGCACGGGACTGCGAAACCTGGCTGCGTGAGGCAAACCGGCGTTTTCACCTTGTGAAACCCATGGTGACGCCGCGCTTTATCCCCTCCTGCTCGGATGAGCTGATGGACAGCCTTTCTGCGCTGGCGCGCGAATATGGCGCGCCGCTGCAGAGCCACCTGAGCGAGAATCAGGCGGAAATCGACTGGGTGAGTGAACTTTGCCCGAAGGCGGTTAACTATACCGACGCGTACGACCGTTTCGGTATCCTTGGCCCGCGCACCGTGATGGCGCACGCGGTATACCCCGAAAACGAGGAGATTGCGCTATTAAAGAAGCGGGAAGTAACGGTGGCGCATTGCCCGGCTTCCAATATGAACATCCGCTCCGGCATCGCGCCGGTGCGCAAGCTCCTAAATGCCGGCGTGAAGGTGGGCCTGGGCACCGACGTGGCAGGCGGGCAAACTTTGGATATGCTTCGCGCGGTAACCGACGCCGTGCAGGCAAGCAAGCTCTACTGGCGGCTTATCGACCAGCGGGACAGGGCGCTGACGCTTTCCGAGGCGTTTTACATGGCTACCAAAGGCGGCGGCGCGTTCTTCGGTAAAGTTGGCAGCTTTGAAAGCGGCTACGAGGCGGACGCGATTGTGCTGGACGATTCCGCTTTGCCCCATCCGCAGGAACTGACCGTGCTGGAACGCGCGCAGCGCGCGCTGTACCTTTCCGGCGATTGTCGGATCGTGCAGAAATACGTAGCCGGACGATCGATTTTATAACAACCCGAACCTTGCCGTTTGACGGCGAACAAGGAGGAAACCCCGATATGGGCGTTAGAGACAGCATTAAGCGTGTGGACGCATACGATAAGGTAACAGGCGCGGCAAAGTTCACCGCCGATTTAATGCCCACCGGCGCGCTGGTGGCCAAGGTGGTGCGCAGCACCGTCGCTAACGCAACCGTGCTTTCTTTCGACCTCAGCGAGGCG
Source organism: Christensenellaceae bacterium (assembly GCA_017881705.1). GTDB lineage: Bacteria > Bacillota > Clostridia > Christensenellales > Aristaeellaceae > CAXXOK01. The sequence continues at coordinate 1,865 of JADGQP010000109.1, read as the reverse complement.
CTGAAGGTGAAGGGCGTGGTGAAGATTGTCACCTGCCTGGATGTGCCCGATATTCAGTTTGCGACCGCCGGACACCCTTACGTGCTGGACAAAGCCAAGGGCGATGTGTACGACCGCAAACTCCTCAACCGCCGCGTGCGGGTATACGGCGACGACATCGCTGCCGTGGTGGCCGTGGACGACGTGGCTGCCGCGCGCGCCGCGAGGCTGATTAAAGTACAATACGAAGAATATCCGCCGATTCTCAGCACCGAGGCGGCCCTTGCACCGGACGCGACGCCGCTGCACCCCGACGTGCGGGAAACCAACCTGTTGGGACACAACCATTACTGCATCGGCGATAAAAGCTACGACGAAGTGAAGGCGGAATCGCCTGACCTGCTGGAATTTACGGGCGAATATGGCACGCAGACGGTGCAGCATTGCCACATGGAGCCTCCGCAGTCCTACGCGTACATGGAGGGCGGGCGCATCACCGTGGTTACCTCCACGCAGATACCCCACATCGTACGCCGTGTGGTGGGGCAGGCGCTGGGCATTCCCTGGGCGCAGGTGCGGATCATCAAGCCTTACATCGGCGGCGGCTTTGGCAACAAGCAGGACGTGCTGTACGAACCGCTGAACGCTTACTTGTGCCAGCAGGTCGGCGGCAGGCTGGTGAAGCTGGAACTGACGCGCGAAGAAACCATGGCCTGCACGCGCGTGCGCCACGCCATCCACGCGAAGGTGCGCGCCCTGCTTAAGCCGGACGGCACGCTGGTGGCGCGTAAAATCGATGCGTACAGCGACCAGGGCGGGTACGCCTCCCACGGGCACTCCATTTGCGCCAACACCGTAACGATGTTCAAGCAGCTTTACCACGACGAAAAGGTGACCGAAGGCGACGGCAGCACCGTATACACCAACCATACCTCGGCAGGCGCGATGCGCGGGTACGGCATACCGCAGTCGGATTTTATTACCGAGTGTTTTATGGAGGATATCGCAAAGCAAATGGAGCTGGATCCCATTGCTTTCCGGCTGAAAAACGCCATGCCTCTGGATTACGTGGACCCTACTTCCGGAATCCGCGCCTATACCAACGGGCTTAGGGAATGCGTGGCCAAGGGGCGCGCGCTGTTCGGCTGGGATGAAAAGCACGCGAAATATGCCCACGAAACCGGCGACGTTCGCCGCGGCGTAGGCATGGCCGTGTTCGACTATAAAACCGGCGTGTATCCCATTTCGCTGGAAGTCTCCAACTGCCGCATGTTCCTCAACGAGGATGGTTCCGTGAGCCTCCAAATGGGCGCAACCGAGATCGGCCAGGGCGCGGACACCGTGTTTACGCAGATGGCCGCGCAGGTCAGCGGCATTACCGAGAAGAACATCCACATCGTTTCCACGCAGGATACCGACGTTTCCCCCTTCGACCTGGGCGCCTACGGCTCGCGGCAAACCTACGTGTGCGGCAAGGCGGTCAAGCGCACGGGCGAGATATTAAAGGAAAAAATACTGGAATACGCTTCCGGCAAATTTAAAATGCCCGCCGAGGAACTGGACGTGGAAAACGACTGTGTGGTGCGCAAAGTCGACCGTGAAAGCCTGCTTACGATGGCCGATCTGGCGGTGGAAGCGCAGTACAGCCGCGAGCACGCCGAGCGGATTTTCGCGGAGTGCAGCATCGACTGCAAGGATAACACGCTGGCGACCGGCTGCACGTTTGCCGAGGTGGAAGTGGATATCCCTCTGGGCAGGGTGACGGTGCTCAAGATTTTGAACGTCCACGACAGCGGCGTGCTCATTAACCCCGAGCTTGCCGAGGGGCAGGTGCACGGCGGTATGAGCATGGGGCTGGGGTATGCCCTGTCCGAAGAACTGCTGTA
>JADGQP010000108.1 GCA_017881705.1 Christensenellaceae bacterium | reverse complement strand
GCTCTGTGAAGCACTATAGAACGCGCCCCCCTGTAACTGCGGTTTCAGGAGGGCGCCGCTCGTAAATAGGCCTGTGTGGATCGGGCAGATGAAAGTTTCAGCGTTTTGGAGTATGATAGTATCAACAGCTCCGCCTCGCCTGTAAAACGTTATCAACGCCAGCCAAGGGAGGATTTTATGACGTACGAACCAAAACAGGAACGCTACCAAACCATGCGCTACCGCCGCTGCGGTCACAGCGGCCTGCTGCTCCCCGCCGTGTCGCTTGGGCTGTGGCATAATTTTGGGAACCTCACGCCGCTGGATACGCAGCGGCAGCTGCTTTGCACGGCTTTCGACCTGGGCATAACGCATTTCGACCTGGCCAACAACTACGGCCCGCCCTATGGCGAAGCGGAGCGCAACTTCGGCGTACATATGCTTAGGGACTGGAAACCGCTGCGCGATGAGCTGGTGATCTCCACCAAGGCAGGCTACGACATGTGGCCCGGCCCCTATGGGGACCATGGCAGCCGCAAATACCTCATGGCCAGCATCGACCAGAGCTTAAAGCGCATGAACCTGGATTATGTGGATATTTTTTACCACCACCGGCCGGACGCCGATACGCCGCTGGAGGAAACGATGGGCGCGCTGGCGGATATCGTGCGCAGCGGTAAGGCGCTGTACGTAGGCATTTCCAACTACAGCGCGGAGCAGACAGCCCGGGCGGCAGCCGTCCTGCACGAGCTGGGCACACCGCTGCTGATTCACCAGCCCCGGTACAACCTGGTGAACCGTTGGGTGGAACAGGGGCTGACCGATGTGCTGCGCCAGGAAAAGGTGGGCTGCATTGCCTTTATGCCGCTGGCAGGCGGGCTGCTGACGAACCGTTACCTGCAGGGCATACCGGCGGATTCCCGCGCCGCGCACGACCCGCGATACCTTAAAACAAGCGACATCACGCCCGAAAAACTGGCCGTGGTACGAAAACTTAACGACGTCGCGGCCGCGCGCGGCCAGAGCCTGGCGCAAATGGCGCTTGCCTGGGTGCTGCGCGACGAAGTGGTAACCAGCGTGCTCATCGGCGCGAGCAAGCCGGAACAGCTTGCGGAAAACGTGCGCGCGCTGGACGGCCCGGCTTTTACCGACGCGGAATTAGCCGAGATCGACAAGACGCTTGCGCAGCCGTAACACGCCGGGGATGAACCGTTTTTAAGCAAAGTCGCGGGCCGTTTGAAACGGAAACGCCCGCGGTTTTGCCAGCGTTTGAACGGTGCATGTTGATGCTCGGTTTTGGAAAGGCATGCGTTAACCAACTTGCTCTTTTATGCCAATCACAACGGAGTCCGCTGCTGACTTGCAATGCGATCCGTCACAAGTGAACCGGAAAGATCATTAAGAAAAATCAAAGAGACGCCGGCTCCCTGGCGGAAGTCGGCGCCTCAAATTGCATTTTTACAGCGAGTTGATCAGGTGATACAGCTCTTCGTCGAAATACTTGGGTTTGTTTTCATCCAGCGCATCTGCGAACGGCGTGCTGTATACGCGCCCGTCGTGCACCCCGATGGCGAAACCGTGCTCGAAACTGCTCGTGTCGCCGCTTAGCAGATCCACCGCCATACGGCCGGCCTCAAAGGCAAACGCGCTGTCGTACGCCGAGGGGATGGCTCCGCGCTGCGTATAGCCGATCACCGTGGCGCGCGCCTCGGTATGGCTGAGGAGCTTGAGCGTCAGCGCCAAACGCTCGGCGGTAAGGGGATCATCGTCATGGATAATGTAATTATTATCAGCGATGACCTTGCGCCAATCGAATGGTTTCATTTTGTGCCAGCAATGCTCGCTGATAATCAGCGTGGCGCGGGTATTGCCTTTTTTAATCAAAAAGCTCAGGCGGTCGGCCACTTCCTGAAGGTCCCACTCCATTTCGGGAACGATCACCATTTCCGCTCCGGTGGCGATGGCAGTACGCATGGCGATATCGCCGCAGTTGCGGCCCATCACCTGCACAACCGCGGGCCGGTCGTGGCTGCGGCTCGTGGCGCGGATGGAGCGCACCGCTTCCACGCATACGTTCACGGCGGTGTCGTAACCCAGCGTCGCCTCGGTATAGCTTAAATCGTTATCAATCGTGCCCGGAATGCCAATGCAGGGAATGCCCAGCCTGCACAGTTCCAGAGCGCCGTGATAACTGCCGTCGCCGCCGATGACCACCAGCGCCTCGATGCCCTGCTCACGCAGATCATCCGCCGCTTTTTTACGAACGTCGGGGTTTAAAAAGGCAGGGCAGCGCGCGGTGCGCAGGTAGGTGCCGCGCATATCCATAATATCCAGAACCGTTTCCGGGTCCAGGTATTCAATATCGTCCCCCGGGTTCTCGCTGAGCCCCAGCAGGCCGTTGTATCCGCGTTTGATGCCCATCAGCTTTAACCCTTTGCGCATCACGCAGCGTGCTACGCTCACAACCGCGGCGTTCATCCCGGGGCTGTCGCCGCCGCTGGTTAAAATACCGATTTTTTTCGCCTGATCCATGTCCAACCTCTCCCTACTCAACACGGTGCGCTGATTGACGGTGAAAAACAGTCAATGCGTTTTGTTGCAGGCATTTCGACCCGCGCGCATTCAGGTGCAAGTATAGCACAAAGCGCGTGCAATATCAAGAACGGAACCGTTTTTGCCTTCCGGTCGGTCAGTCCTCCGCACGAACCATCTTCTGGCACGCGCCGTCAATCAGCGCGTCGATCGCCTGTTCGTAGTCCTCGCCCACCTGGGGCGCCAACAGCAGCGAAAACAGAAGGATGCGGAGGGTCGTGAACGCCACGGCGTCGGAAACGCAAAGCGATATTTCAGCCCGAGCGATCAGGCTTTGGATAAAATCCTCGTTGCTCTGGTAGTGCTCCTGAAGCAGGTTTTCGGGGAGCTTGCGCAGCAAAAACGGTAAATCATCCCGGCAGAAGGGTATCAGCGGCCTTTCCCGCATGGTGCGCCAGGCGCATTTTAGGATCAGCGCCGCCCGCTGCCGCGTGTTAAGATCCGGATGCTCCCCAAGCGCGCGCGTCACCTGCCGTTCAATCTCCCCGTGCCATTGCTCCAGCATGTCCAGAAAAAGGTGTTCCTTGCTGGGATAAAACTTGTAAAAGGCGCCTTTGGAAATACCGGCTTGCAGTGCCAGCTCGTCCACAGTGGTCTTGCGCATACCTTTGCGGGCCGCGCAGCGCCCCGCAGCCTGCCTGAGCGCCGCCACAATGCCAGCCCTCTCCTTGTCGGTAAAGCTGACTGCCAAGGAAACCGCCCCCTTTTTATTTTACAGGCAGGTACATCGAAACAGAGGCGCCCAGCAGCCCGCTGCCCGCCGGCAAAGATGCGTGAACGCTAAAATACGCCGCGTTCTGGCGGGTTTCGCCCAACTGTGAAATCTGGGTCACGACGCAGTTAAGCACGTTGGTTTCGTCCGTATCCAGGGTAACGGGCACCGTATCTCCCACCTTGAGGCCGTTTAAATCCACCTCGTCCACGTCGGCGATCGCTTCCAGTTCGTCTGTGCGGTCCACGCGGCAAAGCAGCTCACCCTTCCACACCTGCTGCCCGGCAGCGACCGCCACGGCGTGCACCACGCCGTTCACGGGGCTATCTACCGTGTCGCCGAAAGCCTGAGGTGCCGCGTCCGCGCTTACGAAAGCCGCAAGCGGGTCGCCGCTTTTCACCGTGTCGCCCTCTTTTACATACAAAGCGCTTACCCGGCCGTTTCCGGCGATCAGCAGGGGATCACGGCGCGTTACGACGCCCCTTCCCACGCAGGAATCGCCTGTATAATCATCCTCCCGGTACAGGTTCACCGCAGCGTTTATATCCAAATTACCGGTGGTCAGGTCCACGCGGCAAAGCAGCTCGCCCTTCCACACCTGCTGCCCGGCGGCGACCGCCACAGCGTGCACCACGCCGGTCACGGGGCTTTTTACCGTATCGCCGAAAGCCTGGGGCGTCGCGTCCGCGCTTACGAAGGCCGCAAGCGGGTCGCCGCTTTTTACCGTGTCGCCCTCTTTTACATACAAAGCGCTTACCCGGCCGATTCCGGCGATCAGCAGGGGATCACGGCGCGTTACGACGCCCCTTCCCACGCAGGAATCGCCTGTATAATCATCCTCCCGGTACAGATTCACCGCGGCGTTTATGTCCAAATCACCGGTGGTCAGATCCACGCGGTATTCCTTGCCGCTGCGCCATACCACACGGCCGGAGCCTTCCTGCCGCGTGCCGTGTGTGGTTTTAAAGTACAGCGTTTCGCCCAGGTGCAGGATTTTGTTGTCGTTATCGGAGGCGGCTCCGGCGGTGGTTGCCTCCACCTGGTACTCGCTCGCGGTTTCGATGGCGATCACCGCGCCGTAGCGCGCCATGGCCGACGCCGCGTCGTCCCCCGGGCTTACAAACACGCTTTTTACAACGCCGTCTTCCGTGGCATACACACAGTTTGTTACGTATTGAAACAGCGCGTCGCCGACGCTCACCGCGTCGCCGCTGGCCAGGTCAAACGAAGCCAGCGTGCCGCTGTAAGGCGCGGTAATATCCGTAAAGTTCACGGCGGCCACCACGCCGTCCGCAATGGGGCGGCCGGAAAGATCATCCTCCGCCAGCGCGGGCGCGGCCGCCAGCAGGCACAGTACCAGTAAAGCTATAAATCCTTTTTTCATATTCTATTCATCCTTTCCTACTCTACGCTTTTCAGGGCTTCCACCATATCGATGGAACGCACCTTGCGGGTTAGCACCCGCTCCATTAAAATACTAAACAGGCAGGTGATCAACGTCGCAACCAGTACCGTGCGGGGCGTAACCCCAGCCACGAAGGTGTGGTTTTCCGAATGAACGGTGGCCAGCACCACCTGCGTGAGCCATAGGCCCGGGTACACGCCCAGCGCCGCGCCGAGCAGTGTAATCAGGTTGTTTTCCCGCATCATCAGGCTTCGAATCTCCTTTTGGTGATACCCTAGCACCTTGAGCGTGGCGTAATCGCGCGTACGCTCGGTAAAATTGATAAGCCCCATGTTGTAGCAGATCACGAACGCCAGCCCGAGCGCCGCGCCGTACATCAGGTTAAAGACCGCGGTGGTGGAATCCAGTATGGTCATGGTTTGCTCATATTGCTGCGTCGGCTCCTTAAAGGCGGAAACCTCGTCCATCTCTGAAAGCTCGTGCACGCTCTGCTCCGTGGGGTTTTTCAGCAGCAGCGCCGTGGGCCGGAACTCACCT
>JADGQP010000107.1 GCA_017881705.1 Christensenellaceae bacterium | reverse complement strand
GATGTGAAGATCGACGCGCTGGGCGGCGCGGACGTTATGGCCAAACAGGGCGCGTGCTCGCTGGTTGCCAAGGACGAAGCCGAGGCGCTTTCACTTGCCGCGAAAATTCTGGCGCTGTTGCCCGGCTGCAACGCTGAGGATGCCGAGCTGGTGGAAGGCGACGATATGAACCGCCTGCTTGCCAGCGTAGACGCGGCCAAACCCACGGCGCTGCTGAACGATCTTTTCGACACGGGCACGATGCTGGAACTCAAACCCGCTTACGAAACCGGCTTGCACACGGCTATGGGCCGCATCGCAGGCTATTCCGTGGGCGTGGTCGCCACCGAGGCGGGCTATCTGACCGCCGGTGCGCTGCAAAAGGCTGCCCGTTTCGTCCATTTTATGGATTGCTTCAACCTGCCAGTGGTCAGTGTTCTCAACACCAGCGGTGTCCAGATCGATCGGCTGGATAACCAGAGTTGGCTGATGAGCGCGCAAAGCCAGCTATTGTATGCCTTTGCGACTGCGACCGTGCCGAAACTGTGCGTGGTAACCGGCAGCGCTGTCGGCCAGGCTTACGTAGCCATGGGCGGCAAAGCGAATGCCGACATGACGTACGCGTGGCCCGGCGCCGTCATCAGCGCCCTTACGCCGGAAGCCGCCGTGGCGGTGCTGTACGGCGACGAAGTGAAGGCTGATAAAGCTGCACCCGCCGAAGCGCGCGCCAAATACGCCGCGAAATACGTGGATGACGTTGCGGGCGCGCTTAAAGCCGCCCAAGCCGGACTGGTAGACGATGTAATCGACCCCACCCAGACGCGCAAGCTGTTGGCCGCGGCGCTGGAGATGCTGTTTAGCAAGCGCGACAGCAACCCAGCCAAAAAGCACGGCAACATGCCCTTATAAGCGCGAAAGGATGGTAAGCGATGAGTAAAATGTTTTTCGGCCTTTCCGTTACTACGATCGGGCTTGTGATCGTGTTCGCGGGGCTGATTGTGCTAATCGGTTTTATCAAACTGGTATCGGTGATATCCAATTCAAACACTCGTAAAAAGAAATCGGATACGGACAACGCCGCAGCCGATGAGAACGCTTTGCCCGCCGTGGAATTTGAGCAGGGTATCGACCCTGAAACGGTAGCCGCCATCACGGCCGCTATCGCCGCGGTATGGCAGGGCGATACGGGCTTTATCGTGCGCCGTGTACGCCGCATCCACAACGCTGCGGCGTGGAACCTCGCGGGGCGTGAGGATCAGGTTTACAGCCGAATGTAATGGCTTTAACAAACTCATTTGAAAAACAGTATTATCACAAGGAGGATACCCCTTATGCGTCAGTTCAACATTTCCGTTAATGGTATCGGATATCAGGTTTCTGTAGAAGAAGTAGCCGCCGGTTCCGCAGCGCCCGTCGCCGCGCCTGTCGTTGCGCCTGCCCCGGTTGCCGCACCCGTCGCCGCGCCCGCGCCCGCCGCCAGACCGGCCGCCGCACCTGCGCCTGCCGCCAAACCGGCCGCCGCGCCCGTAGCGGGCGGCACCAAGATCAGCTCCCCGATGCCCGGCACCATCCTGGACGTGAGGTGCAGTGTGGGTGACAGCGTTAAAAAGGGCACGATCCTGCTGATTTTGGAAGCCATGAAGATGGAAAACGAAATCATGTCCCCCGTCGAAGGCACCGTTATGCAGGTTCAGGTCAGCAAAGGCGCTTCCGTAAACAGCGGCGATTTAATGGTCGTCATCGGATAAAACCGTTGCGCTCTGAAAACGGATAAAGAGGGAGTGAATTGACGACCATGCAAAGTATCAATATTGGCGAAAGTCTAGTGAAACTGGCACAAACATCGGGCTTTTCGGCGCTGATCAGCTCGCCGGGAAATTTGATTATGATCGGCGTCGCCTGCTTACTGATGTACCTTGCGATCGTTAAAAAATACGAGCCCCTGCTGCTTTTGCCGATAGCGTTTGGTATGCTGCTGGCCAACCTGCCGCTGGCAGGGCTGATGAACGGCCCGACGTACCAATACTTTAACGAAGCAACCCATAATGGAAACTCAGGCATACCCGTAATCCTTGCGGACGGCTCGACGGTATACCAGTACACCAAGCAGGTAGGCGGTCTGCTGTACTACCTGTATCAAGGCGTGGTGCTGGAGATTTACCCCCCGCTGATCTTTCTGGGCGTCGGCGCGATGACCGATTTCGGCCCCCTGATTGCCAACCCCAAGAGCCTGTTGCTTGGCGCCGCGGCACAGCTGGGCGTTTTTACCACATTGATTGGCGCGCTTCTGCTTGGGTTTACGGCTGCTGAAGCAAGCGCCATCGGCATCATCGGCGGCGCGGACGGCCCCACGGCCATTTACCTCACCGGCAAGCTCGCGCCCCATCTGCTGGGCCCCATCGCTGTGGCCGCGTACAGCTACATGGCACTCGTTCCCGTGATTCAGCCGCCTATCATGCGTTTATTGACCACCAAGAAGGAACGTATGATTGTGATGGAGCAGCTTCGCCCCGTCAGCAAACGCGAACGGATCCTCTTCCCCATCGCGGTGACCATCATCGTTAGCCTGATGCTGCCCGCGGCTGCCCCGCTGATCGGCATGCTGATGCTGGGCAACCTCTTTAGGGAAAGCGGCGTGGTAGAACGCCTGAGTAAGACGTCCGAGAACGATCTGAACAACATCGTCGTGATCTTCCTGGGCGTCACGGTTGGCGCCACGGCGAACGCGCAGACCTTCCTGAATGTAAAAACGCTTGAGATCATCGTGCTGGGCATGTTTGCGTTTGCCTTTGGCACCGCGGGCGGCGTATTGCTTGCCAAAGTGATGAACAAAATGTCCGGCGGGAAAATTAACCCGCTCATTGGTTCCGCTGGTGTATCCGCCGTGCCTATGGCAGCGCGCGTAAGCCAGGTGGAAGGCCAGAAAGCCAACCCCGGCAACTTCCTGCTGATGCACGCGATGGGCCCCAACGTGGCCGGCGTTATCGGCACCGCGATCGCCGCGGGTGTTCTGCTGAGTATTTTCGGTGCGTAAACCGTACGTTTGAAAGGAGATTTTCACAATGGCCAAAGTCGGAATTACCGATACGATTTTACGCGACGCGCACCAAAGCCAGGCCGCGACGCGTATGCGGATCTCCCAAATGGAGCCCGCGTTTGAAAAGCTGGATAAGGTGGGTTATTATTCGTTGGAGTGCTGGGGGGGCGCAACGTTCGATACCTGCCTCCGTTTCCTGAACGAGGATCCGTGGGAGCGCCTGCGCACGCTGCGCAAGGGCCTGCCCAACACCAAGCTGCAAATGCTGCTGCGCGGCCAGAACATTCTGGGCTACAAGCATTACGCCGACGACGTGGTGGATTTCTTCGTAAAGAAGACCGTGGAAAACGGATGCGATATCATCCGCTGCTTTGACGCGCTCAACGACTTGCGCAACATGGAAACCGCTGTGAAGGCCACCAAGAAGTATAAGGGCATCGCGGAAGTCGCCATGAGCTACACCATCAGCCCCGTGCATACCGAGGATTACTTTGTTAAGCTCGCAGCAGAGATTGCCAAGATGGGCGCGGATATTATCTGCATTAAGGACATGGCAAACCTGCTGCTGCCCTACTCCGCGTACAGCCTTGTGAAGCGCCTGAAGGCCGAAACGAACCTGCCCATCGTGCTACACACGCACGACACCACCGGCACCGGCGCCATGACGCTGCTGAAGGCTGTGGAAGCGGGCGTGGACGTGATCGACACCGCCCTGTCCCCGCTGGGCGGCGGCACCTCGCAGCCGTCTACCGAAGCGCTTGTGGCGACGCTCAGGGGCACCGAGTACGATACCGGGCTGGACCTGAAGCTCTTAATCGACCTGGCCGGCTATTTCCGCGGTGTAGCCGACGAACTGACCAAGGAAGGCTGGCGTGACCCTGCCCGCGTGTTGGCGACCGATGCGAACACCTTGCTTTATCAGGTTCCCGGCGGGATGCTCAGCAACCTGATCGGCCAGCTGAAAGAAAGTAACGCCATGGACAAGTATTACGACGTGCTCGCGGAAGTACCGCGTGTACGCGAGGACTTCGGCTATCCGCCGCTGGTGACCCCCACCAGCCAGATCGTGGGCACACAGGCGGTTATGAATGTTCTGGGCGGCGAGCGCTATAAAATGGTTACCAAGGAGTCCAAGGCGCTGCTGCGCGGCGAATACGGTCTCCTGCCCGCCAAGGTGAACGAAGAAGTCCGCAAGAAGGTTATCGGCGACGCTAAAGTAATTACGCACCGCCCCGCCGACGATATCCCGCCCGAACTGGACAAGTACCGCGCAGAGATCCGCGATTACTACCAGCAGGAAGAAGACGTACTCAGTTACGCGCTCTTCCCGCAGGTTGCCATTAAGTACTTCCAATACAGGCAGGCCAAGCAACTCGGTGTGGACAGCACGATGCTGGATAAACAACAGAAAACCATGCCCGTATAAAAAGCGCACTCCAGATTGCCCAAACGATTATACCGTTTGGGCGATCTTTTTGTGCTGTTCGGTTATGGTTAAGCCGCGCAGTATCGGCTTGTTCCCTTTACGGGGGCGCGTGGGCATTGTATAATCGTACTGTAACGTCCAATGGAAGGAGAACTGTGAAATGATCGATTTTGTTTTTCAAAACCCCGCGAAGATGATTTTCGGGAAAACCGCACTTTCCCACCTGGGGGAGGAAGCTGTAAAATACGGCGACAAGGCGCTTTTGGTATACGGCGGGGGCAGCGTGAAGCGAAACGGCTTGTACGACCAGGTGATCGCCATCCTCACGGAAAACCATATTCAGGTCTGGGAAATTAGTGGTATCGTACCCAACCCGCGGCTTTCGAGGGTGCGGGAGGGGATTGCGGTCTGTCGGCGCGAGGGCATCGGGCTGGTGCTGGCGCTGGGCGGCGGCAGCGTGATCGATACCGCCAAGGGCATCGCCAACGGCGTGCCGGACAATGGCGACGTATGGGATTTTTATATGGGCAAACGCACGCCGAAAAAGGCTCTGCCGCTGGGCGTAATTTTAACCATTCCCGCCTCAGGCAGTGAGATGAGCTATTCCTCCGTAATCACTAATGAGGACGGAATGCTCAAACGCGGCTTTAACTCCGTCACCAACGTGCCGACCTTCTCCATCCTCAATCCGGAGTGGTCGTTTACCCTGCCGCCGTACCAAACCGCCTGCGGCTGCGTGGATATTATGGCGCATATGATGGAACGCTATTTTACCCTTGTGCCGCACGTGGAGCTGACCGACCGGCTGATCGCCGCGGGAATGAAAACCATATTGCACAACGCGTTCCTGGTCATGGCAAACCCAACCGATTACGACGCGCGCGCCGAAGTGATGTGGACGGGCGCGCTTGCGCACAATACTTTACTGCATACCGGCCGCGTGGGGGATTGGGGCAGCCATAAGGTGGAGCACGAGCTGAGCGCGGAGTACGATATTGCCCATGGCGCGGGGCTGGCCATTGTATTTCCCGCGTGGATGAAGTACGCTGTCGTCCAACATCCCGCCAAGATTGCCCAGTTCGCCATGGAGATTCTGGATGTACCGGCGGATTTCGGCGATGAAACCGAAATTGCGTTGGAGGGCGTGAAAAGGCTGGAAACCTTCTACAAATCGCTGGGAATGCCCACGCGCCTGAGCGAGGCGGGCATTTTTGGCGTGGACTATGATAAGCTGGCCACGCGCGCCTTGCCCACGGAGGACGCGACCGTTGGCGCATACATTGTGCTGCACAACAAGGATATTGTGGAAATTTTAAAATTGGCACAGTAACGTAAAACCGATATTCGCCGCTTGACGGTAAAGGCGTTCGCCTTGACTGGTTCGTGTGCAGCAGGTTACGTCGTAAAACATACCACATAAAACGTCGTATAGGTTCCACCCGTTGTGTAACCACAGGCAACGGGCGTTTTTTATGGCGATATACGGTTGGGTAGAACCAAAAATTGAAAAAAATTACATAGCGTGTTACAACCGGCTTGCACTTTTAAGTTTAAATTGTTATACTGTGTTCAATGCATCTTCATTCGCCGGAACGCGAAACAATGCCAGCAAGGAGAGTTCTATGTCCGATCAAATTATGATTCGTATGTTCGGCGGGTTTAGCCTGTTCGTGAACAACGAATGCTTCGACCAGGTGATTGCGAAGTCCAAAAAGGGCATGTCCCTGCTGCAATACCTGATCTTGAAAAACAACGCGGTGATCCTTAATTATAAGCTGATCGAGGTGCTTTGGCCCAACGAGGAAAGCACCAACCCGGAAAATGCGCTGAAAACGCTTATCAGCCGTTTCCGCGCCATTCTCAACACCTGCAGCCCGGGGCTTGGCAACTGCATCGCTGCCAGCCGCGGCGGATACCATTTTCAGTTGCTTCCGGGTATGACGGTGGATTTGTTTGAGTTTGAGGATCTTGCCAAGACGATTGAAAACCAGCCGGAGTTGAACGAAGGCACCAACGAGCTTTACCAGCAGATTATCACCCTCTACACGGGCGACCTGCTCGCCGGTAACGACCAAGATGATTGGGTTATCAGTCGCAGCGTAATGCTGCACGGCCAGTACATGAAAATGGTGTACGCATACCTGACGCTGCTTAAAAAGGCAGAGCGGTATGAGGAAATCATCCAAAATTGCCGTTTCGCCCTGGAAACCGATCCGTTTGACGAACGGCTGCACCTGGAGCTGATGCAGGCATTGGTGAAAACCAACCGCAACAACGAAGCCCTGATGCAGTACAAGCACGTGACCAACATGCATTTCCGTTACCTGGGCGTGAAACCGCCGGAGGGTATACAGGAGTTTTATAAGCAGATCATCCAGGCTGGCGACACGCTGGATATGAACATTGATGCAATCCGTGAGGAATTAAAGGAATATGGCGACGTGCACGGTGCGTTCGAGTGCGAGTACGCGGTGTTCCGCGAAATCTACAATATGCAGATGCGTAACCTTGAGCGCCTGGGTTCCACCATGTATATCGCCATGATCATGATTACCAGCATTGATGGCGAGCCTCTCTCCCCGCTGAAACTTGACGAGATCATGAAAGGCCTCAGCGATGTGCTCAAGGCTCACCTGCGCAAAGGCGATACCATCACGCACTTTAGCCCTTCGCAATATGCGATGCTCCTGCCGACTGTGAGCATGGACAGCGGCCATATGGTCATGGAGCGCGTTAAGCGCTTCTTCTACCAAAAGTTCCCCAATTCCAACGTGATGTTCAGCTACCGTATCGGCCCCCTCAGTTCCAACATCAACACCATGAAAAAACAGATGGAAAACGAGCAAGGTAAGAACGCAGCGCGCCTGACGGCCATGGAAAAAAGAGTTTCCATGCCCACGGATGAGAACAACTGATTTTAAGGCGCGTCTGTTTCAACGCGCGAGCCTCAGGGTATAAAATAACTGGTACCCATAAAAGGAGGTAATTATATGGCTGTTATTAAATTGACGAAAGCGAATTTTGAGAGCGAGGCCCTGCAAAGCACGAAGCCCGTGCTTGTGGATTTTTACGCTGACTGGTGCGGCCCCTGCAAGATGGTGAGCCCGCTGGTGGATGAACTGGCCGAGGAAAGCGACGCGTACAAGGTTGGCAAGGTCAACGTGGACGAATCGCCCGAATTGGCGGCTAAGTATGGCGTAATGAGCATTCCCACCCTGATCGTTCTCAAGGACGGCAAGGTGGCGCAGCAGGCCGTTGGCGCCCGCGGTAAAGATGCGATCCGCAAGATGATCGGCTGAGAAGCCAAGCAGATGCGACGTTAAGAGCACGTAAATGGTGCGAAAACCCGACCGATCAGCAGACCGTCGGGTTTTCGCTTTTTTTTACGCTCCGCACTAACGCGGGTTGGTTTTGCCTGCGGCGTTTGCTATAATAGTACGGTACGAACCGCCTATGAAAACGGAGGGATGGCTATGGAATCAATCCTTGCCGACGCAAGCCTGGCGCCGCTGGGCGAACAAAAAATCGAGTGGGTGCGCAGGCATATGCCTGTTTTAAACAGTATTGCGGCAAATTTCTTGCGCGATCAGCCGTTTCGCGGTATGAAGGCGATTGTGTGCATTCATCTGGAGGCGAAAACTGCTTACCTGGCCGAAACGCTGCGTCTGGGCGGCGCGCAGGTTTATGCCGTGGGCAGCAATCCGCTGAGCACGCAGGACGACGTATGCGCCGCTTTGGCTCAAAACGGGGTGACGGTGCTGGCTACGCATGGATGCGACGCCGAAACCTTCCACCGTTACGAGTGTACCGCGCTTTCCGTCTGCCCGGATTTGGTGATTGACGACGGCGGGGATCTGGTGCAGATATTGCACGAGGAGCACCCCGAGTGGGCGGTTCACCTTCGGGGTGGGTGCGAGGAAACCACCACGGGCATCCTGCGCTTGCGGGCACGCGAACGCGCGGGAAAGCTGAACTTCCCCATGTTCAACATTAACGACGCGGATTGCAAGCACCTGTTTGATAACCGTTACGGTACCGGCCAAAGCGTGTGGGACGGCATCATGCGCACCACCAACCTGACCATCGCGGGCAGTACCGTGGTGGTGGGCGGATACGGCTGGTGCGGCAAGGGCGTGGCCATGCGTGCCAAGGGGTTGGGCGCGAAAGTGATTGTGACCGAGGTGGAGCCGGTGAAGGCCATCGAGGCTGTGATGGACGGTTTTCGTGTGATGCCCATGGAACAGGCTGCCGAACTGGGCGATTTCTTCGTGACCGTTACAGGCTGCAAGGGCGTGGTAACGCCGGAACATATGTTGAAAATGAAAGACGGCGCAATCCTTTGCAATGCCGGTCACTTCGACGTGGAAGTAGACGCGGCTGGCCTTCGCGCGCTGGCGGTTTCGCATTTTACCGCACGTAAAAACATCGAAGGGTATCAGCTACCCAACGGAAAAACCGTGTACCTGCTTGCGGAAGGCAGGCTGGTGAACCTCGCGGCGGGGGATGGGCATCCGGCGGAGATCATGGATATGAGCT
>JADGQP010000106.1 GCA_017881705.1 Christensenellaceae bacterium | reverse complement strand
CGTACCAGGCGATCAGCGGCGCGGGGAAAACGTTCGCTTCCTGGCCGGAAATGGTGGATAACGTGATTCCCTACATTGCCGGCGAGGACGAAAAAAGCGAACGCGAGCCCATGAAGATTTTCGGCCGTGTGGAAAACGGGGAAATCGCGCTCGCTTCCGCACCCGCCATCAGCGCGCAATGCCTGCGCGTTGCCTGCACGGACGGCCATATGGCGGCGGTCAGCGTGAAGTTCGGCAAAAAGCCGACGAAGGAGCAAATATTGGAGCGTTGGGCTAACTGTCACCCTGTAACCGAAGGCATGGGTCTGCCCAGTAGCCCCGAGAAATTCCTGTACTATTTCGATGATCCCTCCCGCCCGCAGACGCGGCTGGATCGGGATTTCGAGCATGGCATGGGCATTACCATCGGCCGCCTCCGCGAGGACGCGGTGATGGATTACAAATTCGTCTGTTTAAGCCACAACACGCTTCGCGGCGCCGCGGGCGGTGGAGTGCTCAGCGCGGAATATCTCTGCAAACTGGGTTATATACAGCGCAAGTAATCCTGCGGGAGAAACGTGTGGGTCAAAGGAGGTCGAGCAGATGCCGACATTGTTTCAGGGCAGCGCGGTCGCGCTGGTTACGCCGTTTAACAATGGTAAGGTGGACACGGCGGCGATAGAGCGCTTGGTGGAAAGGCAGCTTGCGGGCGGCACGGCGGCAATCGTCGCGTGCGGCACCACGGGCGAACTCACCACCATGGACGCACAGGAGCGGGAGCTGACGGTGAGAACGGTGCTTAAGGCCGTAAACGGCAGGGTGCCCGTTATCGCGGGCACCGGCACCAACTGCACGCAAAACGTAATCGATACCGCTAAACGGTACGAGGATTTGGGCTGCGCGGCGCAGCTTGTGGTAACGCCGTACTATAACAAGACTTCCACGGAAGGGCTGTACGCGCATTTTATGGCCGTCGCCGAGCAGACGAAACTGCCGATTGTCATCTACAACGTACCGTCGCGCACGGCTATGGATATTCCTCCCGAAGTGCTTAACAGGCTGGCCGATACGGGACGGTTCGTGGCGCTGAAGGAGAGCAGTTACAATATGCCGTTCGTGATGGAAAAAATCCGCGTGCTCCATAGCCGTATGGTGGTGTACAGCGGCAACGACGACATGGTAGTGCCGATGATGGCGGTAGGCGCGCTGGGCGTTATTTCGGTCGTAGCCAACGTTTTGCCGGAAGCGATAACCAAGATGACGCAATGCTACCTCAATGGCGACCACGCCGCGGCGCTTTCACAACAACTAACACTGCTGCCGCTGGTGTTCGCGTTGTTTGCGGAGGTCAACCCGATCCCCTGCAAAGCGGCCCTGGAAATGATGGGGCTTTGCAGCGGCGAGGTTCGCCTGCCGCTGGTGCCCATCGGCGAGGATAACCGTGGTAAACTGCGTGCGGCGCTGCCCGACGCGGGTATAACGTTAATATAACCTTGGATTTCGCAGCCGGGTTCGCGCCCGGCTGTTTTTACGAAAGGGGAAACGCGGAAAATGAAGATCATCATCGGGGGCGCGCTGGGGCATATGGGGCGCGAACTGGCCGCGTTGGCTGCCGAAACCGGTGTGACGGTCGCCTGCGGGGTGGATGTAGCCTGGCAGGGGCAGGCAAGCGATATTCCCATGACTCGGGAATATGATGAGCTAAACACGGAAGCCGACGTGCTTGTGGATTTCTCCAGAGCCGACGGCCTGCCGCGTCTGCTGGAATACGCCCAAAAGGCACACATGCCGTTGGTGTTGTGCACTACGGGCTATACCGACGCGGATCAGGCGTTGATCTCCCGGGCGGCGCAGACACTGCCGATACTGCAAAGCGCGAACATGAGCCTGGGTATAGCGGTGCTTCGCCAACTGGCGGCAGAGGCTGCGCGCGCGCTGGGGAGCGAATATGATGTGGAGATTATTGAAAAGCACCATCGCCGTAAGCTGGACAGCCCCAGCGGGACGGCGCTGATGCTTTTTGAGGCTGTAAAACAAGAACGCGGGGCGGATACCGCCGCCGTGTTCGGCCGACATGGCCGGGACAACCGGCGAACCCAGACGGAGATTGGCCTGCATGCCGTACGCGGCGGCACCGTAACCGGCGAGCATGAGGTTGGTTTTTATGGAAACGGCGAGGAACTGCTGCTGACGCACCGCGCCGAAAGCCGCACGCTGTTTGCGCAAGGCGCGCTTCGTGCCGCGAAATATCTGGCGGGCAAGCCCGCGGGCCGCTATGCCATGCAGGATGTGGTGGCGGAGGTATTTAAGTAACTTTTATTTCATATCAAACGAAAAATGCCCGCCAAAGCATATACGCTTTTGGCGGGCGTTGATCTAAAAGGCCGAACGATAGGAAGGTTACTCGTCTTTCTCCCATTCGGACAGGTTTTCCTGAATCGTGGAAAGGATCTCCTTGAGGGCCGAACGCTGCTGGTCGTTGAGGTTTTTTGGCATAGGGCCGATGACGCTGTTGTTCATGCTGCCGGAAAGAAGATAATCTAAGCTCACGTTTAATACATTGGCGATGGCTACCAACGTTTCCAGGCTGGCTTTACGCGTGCCGCGCTCCACGTGGCCCACGAAAGAGGTGGATACGTTCACCCTTTCCGCAAGCGCTTCCTGTGTCCAGCCGCGTTGGGTGCGCTGCTTGCGAACCCTGCGCCCAAGATCGATGTAATCCATAAGACAACCTCGTTGCTTCTATGTTCGGATATGGATTTGCCGCGGATACAAAACATAGTTTACTATAATCGAAAGCGCCGCTTTTGAAAAGTATCTGATAGTCTATTATGTTGCTGCTTGTAGGATTATGTGAATCATTACCATTTCCGGGATGTTTTTTATCCGTAAAGAATTTTGAAAAACGATGTACAAACGCTTGCATCTATGTTATAATACTCCTGTTGACCCAGCCAAGGTAAAAGGTTTAGGTAATTCCTCCTTCGTTCATCTATGTCCGAATGAATGGAAACCCAATACCCGGATCCAAAGGAAGCCTGGGACACAGATTAACAATTTGGAGGGAAACCATCATGTATCAAGACAAAACCCTGACCTGCCGTGATTGTGGCGCTGAGTTCGTGTTCTCCGCCAGCGAGCAGCAGTTCTTCGCGGACAAGGGCTTTCAGAATGAGCCCAGCCGCTGCCCTGCTTGCCGCTCTGCGCGCCGTTCTACTCAGAACCCCAGCCGCAGCGAGCGTCAGATGTACGAAGTAATCTGCGACGGGTGCGGTTGCACCACGCAGGTACCGTTCCAACCCCGTGGCGATCGTCCGGTATACTGCCGCGATTGCTTCGAGCGTAACCGTCAGAACAACCAGTACTAAGAGTAAGCGCCTTTATGGCGTTTCAGGCGCCTTCCCTTCGGGGAAGGCGTTTTTTTCTTGTTGGTAAAATAGCTTCGCCACTTTGCCGAGGGTACACGCTTCCCATGTTTATACGTTCAGGGCGGTGAAGGGAAACCTCGCTGCGTAAGGCTTGCGTAACCACCGCATAGGTTGCATGTTTCGTATTTCAGTCGGTTGGCTTAGGCTCTAGGCATCCTCCGGGCCGGTTTGTCAATAGCTTGGCGCCTTCCCTTCGGAGAAGGCATTTTTATTTTGCCTGCTAAGGCTGCAAGGACGGTTCGCGTTTGCGCCTCGTGAACCGCGCACGTCGGTACGCTATGCACTATCCTATACGGCGCGTTTGCCGTGGGGATGCAAACGACGCGTACGGAGGGTGCTTTGCGCGCGGCGCGTTTGCTGCTTTGTTGTGGGGATGCAAACGACGCGCACGGAGGGTGCTTCACGCATGGCGCTTTTCAACAGGAATGCAAACGACGCGAACAGGGGTTATTTCGTGCATGGCGCTTTTTTGCAGGGATGCAAATGGCGCGCACAGGGGATGTTTTACGCACGGCGCGTTTGCTGCTTTTCTGTGGGGATGCAAGCAATGCGTATGGATGTTGTTTCGCGCATGGCGCGTTTGCCGCTTTTCTGTGGAGATGCAAACGACGCGCACAGAGGGTGTTTTGCGCACGGTGCTTTTCAGCAGGGATGCAAATGGCGCGCACGGATGGTGCCCCGCGCGCGCCGGAGAAAGTAGAGCCGTTTAGCTATTCGTACGTTTGAAGGATTCGCGCAACTGGGAGAACACGTTCAAATAATCGTCCTTATAACCCAGAGGGTAGGTGATCTGCAGACAGTAGAGCACCTTATTAACACATACGGCGTGTATGCGGCCGCCAACCTGCGTGCCATCCAGCAGCGTGCCTGTGAAATTGGCATACACACCCTTGCTGCCCAATAAAAAGCGTGTGGCGGTATAACTGGGCTTCCATTCCGAGTAGCCGCTCTCGCTGATGGTGGTCAGCCGCTGCTTAATCTCGGTAACCAGGTCGCTTTCGGAGTAGTCGCTGCTAACGGGTACCGCGTAAATGTTAAGGATACACGCTTGCCCGTCCTTCATCTGCTCCGTTGGTTCGGACAGGGTAAACACGTTATCCACGCTGTCGTCCGGAACCCAACCGGCGGGCCCCTTGAAGCTCAGCCCCAGTTTGGCGGCGCTGTAATCCACATAGGAGAAGGTGAGCGCGGGCTTCGGGGTGGCCGTAGGCGCGTCCACCGGATCAAGCGGTATGGGCGTGCTGCCCGCGTACGGGTACGCGGTGGCGTTCACGTCTGTCTGGGCAATCGGCGCGTTGCCCGTATCGTCAGTCTGCTGGGATTCTTCGTTCATGGCGGCCTGCGCTGTAGTGCTCTGGTCGTCGGTGGGCATATAGGGGTTATTGGAGAACACACTTCCGTCGCCGGCGGTCGTGCCGTCGCTTTCACCGGAAGCGTTATTATTCACGGGAACCGGCGAAGCCGTTGCCGTGGGGCCAAGGTACTGCGTAACCTCCGTGAAGGTCTGGTTGGCCTGCGGCTGTCCGCTGCTGCAAGCTGTAAGCAACGCGGCCGCCGTTAGCAGGCACAACGCCGCGAGCCATTTACGCTTCATAGGTGTTCCCTCCGAATTCTGCGCCCAATGGTAAAGCCGGGAAGGGCTCCGCCATATGGGGGCTGTTCAACGGTAACGTTCCGCTTGATTTCACTGCCATTGTACCATCTTGCCGGAAACGCGTCAACCTTCAGGGGTAAGCTCGTCGTAGCGCGGGTGGTACAGCCTGCGCTCCAGCGACCAGATCTTTTCGCTGAACACGCCCTGAGGCAGCTTATCCATCGCGGAAGCCATTTCGTTCATGCGCGCGTCCATCAGGTCGATCCAGTGCAGCGCCTCGGCTTCGGGAAACATGGGCTTGCGGGGGCTGCCGTATTCCTCCTCGCCGTGGTGGCTGAGCATCATATGCTCCAAAAGCGTCACTGCCTCGCCGGAAACGCCCACGGCCTGCGCCGCCTGCGCGATGCGCTTCACGCCGATGACGATGTGCCCCAGCAGCAGCCCGTCCTCGGTGTAGTCTTTCACCACGCCCAGCAGATCGCTGTCCATTTCCTCGGTCTTGCACAGGTCGTGTACGATTACCCCTGAAACGACCAGGTCGGGGTTCAGCTGGGGGTATACCGATAGAACGGCCTTCGCCAGCCGAAGCATCCCAACCATGTGGTGTAAAAGTCCGCCGCGTTCCGCATGGTGTATGCGCTGTGCCGCCGGGAAATACAACAGCTTATCGTGGCTTTGGCGCAGCATCTCGCCTACGATCAGGCGCAGAGGCTCGCTGTGAACCGCGGCGAGCGCGTTTTGAATCTCCAAAAGCATCGCTTCGGGGTCTTCCGGCGCACACGGCGTAAGCAGCGTCATATCCACGTCGTCCGCGCTCTCCAGCGCCCGCAGTTTTTCCACACGCAGCTGCAGCCGACCGTTATACTCCTGCGTAGCGCCGCGCACTTTGATAACGCTGCCCACGGCGGGCGGGGTAACCGTACCATCCCATAATTTGGCGTTAATCTCGCCGGAACGATCCGCGAACGTCATATCCAGGTATTTGCCGCCATTGCTTCCTGTGCGCTGTTCGCTCTGGCGTACCAGCACGAAACCTTCAAACTTGGTATCCTTAAGTAAAGCTCCGATCAGATCCTGCTGCATTGCGAACCTCATTCCTGTTCATCCGCGTAAATCGGTACGCGCGTGCCGGGCATATTGACATAACGGGCGAACTCGGCCTGCCATTCCACGTTCACGGTACCCACGGGGCCGTTGCGCTGCTTGGCTACGATAATCTCGCCCGCGGTATCGTCCGTTTTGTTCTCTTCCTGCGTATCCGACTGGTAATACCCCTCGCGGTGGATAAAAAGCACCACGTCGGCGTCCTGCTCGATGCTGCCGGAATCACGCAGGTCGCTCAACTGCGGGCGTTTGTTGGCACGGTTGGTATTCGCACGCGCCAACTGCGCGCAGGCAAGCAGCGGCACTTTCAATTCCAATGCCGTTGATTTGAGCCCGCGGCTGATTTCGCTTACTTCCAGCTGGCGGTTTTCCACGCGTTTGTCGGAGTTCATCAGCCCCAGATAGTCCACCACGATTAAATCCAGCCCCTGTTCCATCATCAGCCTTCGTGCCCGGCTGCGGATTTGCGAGGGGGTAAGGCCCGCCGTGTCGTCGATGAAGATACGGCAGGAGCTCAGGCGGTTCAGGCTGTCGCCCAGCTTCATCCACTCGTCGTCGCTGAGCATGCCGGTGCGCACCCGCTGCATGTTGATGCCGGCCGCGTTGCTTAAAATACGCATGCCAATCTGTTCCCGCGGCATTTCCATGCTGAAAATGGCGACGCATTTTTTGGTTTTAGTCGCCGCGAAATGCGCAATAGAAAGGGCCAACGCGGTTTTTCCCATGGCGGGGCGCGCGCCGGCGATAATCAGCTCGCCCCCGTGCAGGCCGGTCAGCAATCGATCCAGGTCGTACAGGCCGGTGGGCACGCCCGCGAGCTTGCCCTTCAGGCGGCTCATTTCCTCAATTTTATCAAATGTCTGTACCAGCACGGCGTTAAGCGGCTGCAGCGCATCGGTGCCGCCACGTTTCATGACGATTTCAAAAATCGAGCGTTCGGCGTTGCGCAGCACGGTTTCCAGCGGATCCATCTGGGCGTGGCATTGCTCTTCGATACGGCGGCAGGCGGTAATTAGCCGCCGGAGTGTGCTTTTTTCCTGAACGATCTGCATGTAGCTGCGGGTGTTGGCGGTGGTGGGCACGTAACGGTACGCTTCCAGCAGGTAGGCGCTTCCGCCCACGCCGTCCAGCGTGCCGCGGCGGGTAAGCTCGTTGCCCACGGTCATTACGTCGATAGGCGAAGCGGCGATGTACAGCGTGCGCATCGCGTCGAAAATCTCGCGGTGCTGGGGCGCGTAAAAATCGTCCGGCTGCAGGGTTTCAAAAACGAGGGTCGCTACGCCCGCGTCCTGTAAAACGGCGCCCAGCACCGAGCGTTCTGCGTCCACGCTGCTGGGGGGAACCGCGCGAAGCAATTCCTGTTCGTCCAAACCCGTTCGCCTCCTTTCGCCCGAATGCGCCGATTGTAACCCGTGCGGTCTACTTGCCGACCGCTGGGGTAACGACTACTTTCATTTTGGCGGTCACGCCGCTGTACACCCAAACCGTCGCCTCGTACTCGCCCGTTTGGCGGATGGGTTCGCATTCCACCTTGCGCTTGTCCACGTCTATACCGTGCTGGGTCTTCAGGGCGTCGGCGACCTCCTGCGTGGTAATGCTGCCGTACAGCCGACCTTTTTCACCGCAGCGCGCGGCGATCTGTATGGTTTGTCCCTTTAGCGCGGCAGCTTTCTTCAGCGCTTCCTCGCGCCGGTCTGCCTCCTGCTTTTCCTCCAGGGCATGCCTGCGTTCCACTTCCTTGATTGCTGCGGGCGTGGCTTCCATGGCCCATTTGCGGGGGAACAGAAAATTGCGGGCAAACCCATCGGACACGTTGAGAATCTCGCTTTTTTTACCGGTGTCTTTAACGTCGCAAAGTAAAATGACTTTCATTGGCTTACTCCTCCTTCGGATGATAGGGGGTTTCACCCCGCAGGTGAACGAACTGGTCGATCAGGCCCAGCATGAACAGCACGATGGGAAACGCCAGATAGATGAACGCCGCCAGAAACCCGTACAGTACCGCGCGCTCCGGGTGCCGGCGCGCCAGCAGGGATATCAGCACCGCGGCGCCCAGCAGCTGGTAGACCGCGGAAAACGCTGCGTAGGCGAGCGCGGACACCAGCGAAAGGAACGAATTCCCCGCAAAGGCGGCCAGCAGAGTAACGATGCAGAGGATAAACAGCGCGCCCTGTTCGGCGCGTGAGAGCTGAAGATCCCTAAAATGAGGCGCGTCCGATGTTCCTTGGCCGCGCGCGCGTACCGACGACAAGGCTGCGAAGAGGCCTGTGGCTAACGCTCCCTGCATCAGCAGCGAGGGTACCCAGCTTGCCAACCCCTCGTTGAGGCGCAGACGCAGCATGTTGAGCAGTTCGCGCTGCAGTGCGGGGTCGAGCAGCACCAGATTGCCCAGTTTGAGCGCGTAGGTGTTTGCGTAGGCGTCCGGCAGGGAAAGGATGCCCAGCGACACCAGCCGGTATAGCACGCTGCCACCCATGGCGGAATGCTCCAGCGTGCGTACTGCGACGTCCGCCAGGCTGGTATACCACACGCCGCCCAACATCGCGCCAAGCCGCGTGAGCATCGCCAGTGCGCTTACGACGAATGCGGCGCTCACGGCCACGGCTTGTGCGTGAAGGTTCAACCTGCGGCGATTGCCCAGCGACGTAGCCAGAAGGCTCAGGTAGGGGCTCGACAGCGCCAGAAAGCCCAGAATCAGATCCCCGCCGGAGAGCAAAAAGGCGGAAGCCGGAGCGAGCGGCAGGCAGACGGCAAACCATACGTCCCCCCGCGCGAAAGCGGGACAAACCAACAGCGCGAGCAACAACGAAAGAAACGGAGCCAGAGGCGTAAACAGATAGGTGACTCCCCACAGCGCCGCAAACACGAGGCCTTGCCACAGGTTCCTTTTCCACGCGCTCCGGGTCGCTGTCGCGTCCATGGATGCTCCTTCTTTACGCGCCATCGCTTTTTCTGTTCCATTATAAGGCGAGGCGGGCAGTTCGTCAATGCGGGGAAGGGAAATAGGGCATTGCACGCAGGAAAGCAGCCTGTTGAAACAGATGTAAAAATGTTGGGACAAGCGGACAAACGGTGACGTCGTTATTGATTTTTTTTTGATGCAGGGGCAAGATGGGGAACGATTGGGGGGCGTTGAGGGATGGAACGAGCGGGAGTGCGCCATTGGGCGCTTGTAATGGCTTTAACGCTTCTGTTTACGGCGGGCGTATCCTGTGGGGCGGTATCCGAATCCACTGCGGACAACAGCGCGGTGGAAACCGTGGTGGAGAACAGCGACAGCGGATATTGGCTCTACGAAAATCAGGCGCAGGGGGTGCGCATTGAAATTCACCGGTACGAGGATAAGGATCAAACGATCCTTTGGTACGAGGCGGATTTACAGTTCTCGGCGGAATCCCCGATTGAGTTTTTAACCGCCAACGCTGAAGATCCGGTCAAAGGCTTTGTTTACCCGGAGAAACTGGCTCGGGACAACGGCGCGGTTTTCGCCATTAACGACGATCAGTTTGGCTACCACCTGTATAACCATAAAAAATCCGGCATCATTATCCGTAACAAGGCGGCGCTGTACTCCGCAACTCGGGAGAATGGCAACTTGGGCTGGCCCACCCTGGATACTGCCGCTTTTTTTGGCGACGGCACAATGCGCGTATACCAAAGCGAGGAATTGACTCCTCAACAGTACGTGGATATCGGCGCGCAAACGGTGTTGAGTTTCGGACCGTGGCTGGTGCGCGACGGTAAAACCAACCCGTTATTGACCCGTTATTTCAAAACCCGCGAGCCGCGATCCGCCATCGGGATGATCGGGCCATACCACTTTGTGGTGCTGTCGGTAGAAAGGGCGGGAAAAACGCAGCCGCGGCGTGGGTGTGGAATGGCTAGCGGAAAGAATGAAAACCCTTGGCGCGACCGAAGCGCTTAACCTGGACGGCGGCAAGACCTGCTGTATCCTTTTTATGGGCAAAAAGCTGGACACCACTAACCCCAATGGCCTCGTTAAGAGCAGCAGAAGCGTTTCCTGCATTATCGCGCTGGGAACGTCCGCGCAGGTGCCCGCGTATACAGGGCTGGAAAAATGAACGGTAACACGAAGCGGGGGCGCGTTTACAGGGTAGGATAACCAAGGTAAGCACTCTAAAATTTACCCTTGCTTTTTCCCGCGGGGCGTGGTACAATCGACCTTGCCATTTATGGGACTAAGGAGGTGAAGAACGTTGCCTAACATTAAATCCGCCATCAAACGCGTAAAGGTCAACGAGAAGAAGAACCTGCGCAATCGTATCGTAAAGACCAAGGTGAAAACCGCGATTAAGAAATTTGACGCGGAGCTGGCGAACAACCCCGCGAATGCCGGCGCGCAGTACAGCGTGACCACCTCCGCTATCGATAAGGCCGTTTCCAAGGGCATTATCCATAAGAACACCGCAAACCGCAAAAAGTCGCGCCTGGCCAAACAGTTAGCCAAGACCGCGCAGGCCTGATAAGGCTTTATAGCATAAAAAGAAGGTGTCTGCCAGCAAGGCATGCACCTTCTTTTTATGTTCCCGGAAGAACGAGGGGAAACCGGCGCATATTGCGGGCATACGCGCCGGTTTCTTGATAGTGGATTACAAATATGAACGAAGTGTATTGATTTCACAGCCATTTACCCCGTGGCTGCGTGGCAAAGGCTAGCCGCAGCCCTACCGAGCTTTCGTTGTAACACCACGTTATAGGCCAGTCCTAGCCCCACCAAGCCTTCGTTTTTCGCCATGTTATTGAAAAAACAGCTTGTGATCGGCTATGCGACGAGCATCTGAATGGGTTTAGCGCGACTGACTGTCCGTTTCCTCTTGCGTTTCCGCGGGCATGGGCAGCACGCCGGTTACCACGTCGTCCATCAGTGCCATCACACAGGGAACGCCCTTATCCTGTTTGCCCTGTAAATGCGCTTCGGTGGCGGACAACACCGTGGGAGCGCTTCTTTTTTGCGTAAGCAGAACGTTTTGCTGCGCTTCGCCAAGCAACAGCGCGCCTGCCACGCACGTGCCGTTAGTGCCGGTGCGGTTGAAATAGAAAGCTTTCATACCCTTGCCCGCGCGCGCCTGTGGTTCAAAATCCATCCCCAGCAGACGTTTGCCGAAGCCCCGATCCGTCATGAGCAGGATTTGGCTGTCGGACATCAGCTGTGCGGCGAAGATTACCTCGTCGTCCGTTTCCAGCGCCATGCCCCTTACGCCGGAGGTGGCGCGGCCCATGGCGGGTAACACATCGGTGTGGATGCGGATGCACATGCCCTTACGGCTGACCAGCAACAGATCCAGCGCCGGATTCAGCGGCAGCGCGGTCAGGAGCCGGTCGCCCTCGCGCAGGTTCAGGGCGGCGAACTTCTGGCGGCGTACGTCATACTCGGCGGCGACCGTGCGCTTGAGCATTCCGCCGCGGGTGACAAACAGCAAATCGGGCATAGCAGCCAGCTCTTTGGGTGTGCAGCAAAGAATCTGCGCGGGTGTTTCGTCTTTTTCTACGCCCGCGATAACGCCGGTGAGCAGCGAGCCGCGTTGGGCGGGCTTGTTGCTTTCCGGCAAAGCGGAAACGTCCAGCGGGTAACAGTTGCCCAAGTTGGTCAGCAGGTAAAGCGTGCGCTCTGTGTCCGTATCAAAACGCCATAGA
Source organism: Christensenellaceae bacterium (assembly GCA_017881705.1). Lineage (GTDB taxonomy): Bacteria > Bacillota > Clostridia > Christensenellales > Aristaeellaceae > CAXXOK01. The sequence continues at coordinate 1,564 of JADGQP010000106.1, read as the reverse complement.
GGCAGATCGTCGAGGTTGCCGTTTTCCGGCGATACAAGCGGCAGTTTCTGGTGGAATTTCGGGTACATCCGGCGCAGATAGCCCGCGCGGGTGAAGGTGACCGTCGCGATTTCGGCCACGCGCTCATCCTCGATGGCGGCGGCTTCCGTAACGTTGTCCGGGTGGGCTACGGTCGTGCGGCGGTTGTCGCCGTATTTTTCCGCGATCTCCCGAAGCTCATCCTTCACGACCTTCATCAGCTTTTTCTCGTCCGCCAGAATCCCCTCCAGCTTCTGAATCAGCTTGAGCAGTTCGGCGTATTCCTTGCGCAGTGTTTCAATTTCCAGACCGGTCAGGCGCTGCAGGCGCAAATCCAGAATGGCCTGAGCCTGCACGTCGTCCAGGGCGAAGCGGTTCATCAGCCCTTCCTTGGCTTCCTTGGGGGTCTTGCTGCGGCGGATGAGCGCGATAATCTCATCCAGATTGTCTACCGCGATAATCAGACCTTCCAAAATATGCGCGCGCGCTCTGGCGCGGTCCAGCTCATACTGGGTACGGGCGGCCACGACGTTGCGCTGATGCCGGATGTAGTAGCGCAGCACGCGGCGAAGGCTCATCAGCCGCGGTTTCGCGTCCGCAATGGCGACCATGTTAACGCCGAAAGTGACTTGCAGGTCGCTATACTTGAACAGACAGCCGAGGATCTTTTCGGCGTCGGCTTCCTTGCGCACCTCAACGACGGCGCGCATGCCCGTGCGGTCGCTTTCGTCGCGGATATCGTAGATGCCGCCCAGCGCGGCCTTTTTTTCCTCGCTGAGTTTGAGTATCTTTTCCAGCATCGCCGCTTTGTTCACCTGGTAGGGGACTTCGGTAATCACAATGAGCTTACGCCCCGCAGGCCCGTCCTCAATGTGGGTGCGGGCGCGCAGGGTCAGTTTGCCGCGGCCGGTGAGGTAGGCGGTCTTGATCTCGTCGGTGTCAAGCAGTATGCCGCCGGTGGGAAAATCCGGCGCGGGCATAATGCGCATCAGCTCGTCCACGGTAATATCGGGGTTGTCGATCTGCGCGATCACCGCGGCGATGCACTCGCGCAGGTTGTGCGGCGGTATGTTGGTGGCCAGGCCGATGGCAATACCGCTGGCGCCGTTGACCAGCAGGTTGGGAAATCGCGCGGGCAGCATGTCCGGCTCTTTTAAGGTATCATCAAAATTGAGGCGGAAAGGTACGGTGTCCTTGTCGATATCACGAAGCATCTGGATGGCCAGCGGAGTCATACGCGCTTCTGTATAGCGCATGGCGGCGGCGCTGTCGCCGTCGATGGAGCCGAAATTGCCGTGCCCGTCCACCAACTGCGCGCGAAGGCTGAAATCCTGCGACATGCGCACCAGTGCGTCGTACACGCTGCTGTCACCGTGCGGGTGATATTTGCCCAGACAGTCGCCCACGATACGCGCACATTTGCGGTGTGGATTTTCCGGCTGCAGGTTCAGTTCCAGCATCGTATAAAGAATTCGGCGCTGTACGGGTTTCAGCCCATCCTCCACGCGGGGAATGGCGCGCTCCATGATGATATGCTCGGCGTAGG
>JADGQP010000105.1 GCA_017881705.1 Christensenellaceae bacterium | reverse complement strand
GTCCACCGCTGTGTCGTCAGGGGTAAGCGCCGCGAAAGCCAACGCTTTGGCGTACAGGCGCTCCGTCTGCGCGGGGTGAACCTGAAAAAAGGAAAGCGGAGTAATTTCAAACGTAAGCCCCAGCAGGGTTTCCGTAATCGCGTCCTTCCCATAGAGCTTTCGGCTCGTTTCTCCCAGAATTACGTTGCCCCCGGTTTTATTTTCACTGACGTGCAGGCTGCAAAAACCGATGGCGCTTTCTTGAAGGCGGCGTATCAGCCCCGCTGTGTCCGGCAAGGTTTCCGAGGTGGTAACCAGAAGAGCCATCAGCTCGCCCGCACGCGAAACGCGTGTGATTACGTGGCGCAGCAGCCCTTGGCCGGTACGCTCATCATACGGTTCCACACCGTTTTCAACCATCCAAGCGCTGACCGCGGCGATGACTCCGTATACGTCGCCCATAGCAATCGGGCAATCCTCGATCGGTACGATATCATGGCTGCGCCTCCGGTAAAAACCAAGCACCGGCTGGTTTGCATCGCCGCCAACGGGTATGCTGGTTTTATTGCGGCAGCGCTGGGGATTGTCCGCCCCGATCACGGGCGGTACATCCGCGTCTGTTATGGGCAGTTTGCCAATGCGCGTAAGGCAATCAAAAACCTGACGGCGTTTAGCGTTAAGCGTCGCCTGATAACTCATGTGCTGGCCGCTGCATCCCCCGCATAGCGCATACGCGGAACAAAACGGCTCCCGACGCTCGGGGGATGGGATGAGAATTTTTTCAAGCCTGGCGCTCGCGAATGTCGGCCGTACAAGGATAATCTTTGCTTCCACGGTTTCCCCGGGTAGAGCGCCCGGTACGAAAACCGCCTGCCCCTCAAAGCGGCAAACGCCTTCCAGATCGGCACCCAGACTGTTACAAACCAGCGTGACAGTTTGATTTTTATACATTTCTCTTTCCTTCCGTCGGTGTGTCGCCGTGGGCCTGCAGCCATAGATCACACAGTGCCAAGGCCAGCGCGCCTTCCGCCACGGGCAGCGCGCGCACAACGATGCAGGGATCATGCCGGCCGTGAACGGTCAGCTCCGTTTCCCGCAAGGCGCTCAGGCTGACCGTGCGCTGGGAAAGGCTGATGGACGCTGTAGGCCGGAAGGCGACGCGCACAAGGATGGGCATACCATCCGTGAGCCCGCCCAGCAGCCCGCCCGCGTCGTTTTTTTCGGTAACCACACGACTTTCCGCAACAGCATAGGGGTCGTTATAAACGCTGCCGCGCAGGTCCGCGGCGGCAAACCCTGCGCCAAACTCCACGCCCTTCACCGCAGGAATGGAGAATAAATGCGCCGCCGCCAGAGCCTCCACGCCCTCGAAAAAAGGCGAGCCCAACCCCGCCGGTAGCCCGACTGCCGCGATTTCCGCTATGCCGCCCACCGAGTCCCCATCTTCTTTGGCGGCCAGGATAGCTTGCCGCATCCTTTCACCGGCTTGCGGCGACAGCGTGGGCACGGCGGCGGTTCTGCAGGCAAAAAGCGCCTGCATGTCCGGCTGCATCGGATCCAGCGGCGTATCAGCCACGCCGCCGATGCGTAAAACGTGCGAGCCTACGGTAGCGCCGCGGGAAGCAAGAAATTGCAGCGCCAAGCCGCCCGCGAAAGCGTAGGCGAGCGTGAGCCTGCCGCTGTGGTGGCCGCTGCCGTTAAGGTCGTCCCAACCGGCGCTTTTTACGATGGCGGGGTAATCCGCATGGCCGGGGCGCGGGCTATCCGGTAAAAACGCGTAGTCTGCGGAATGCGGGTCGGTATTATCGAATATAGCGGTGATCGGCTGGCCGGTGGTAACGCCATCTTTCAGGCCGGAAAGAATGCGCGGTACGTCCGTTTCACGGCGGCCGGTAGCCAGTTCGCCGCCCTTGGCTGCCCGTCGCTGTAAAAAGGCCTCCAGCGCGGGCAAATCCACGCGCAGGCCAGCGGGCAAACCGTCCAACGTGGCGCCGATTGCGGGGCCGTGGGACTCGCCAAAAATCTGCACGCCCAGCGCGCGCCCGATGCGACTGCTCATGTAATTTGCCCTCCCAGTTCGCCATAGGTCTGTAAAAACCCGGGCCAGGATTTGCTGATGGCTTCCACACCGTTTACGGCGATGGGTTCCTCGCACAGTAACGCCGCGATCGCAAGCAGCATCACCATGCGATGATCGCCCCGCGCGTCGGCCGTGAAACCGCCTTTCAACTTCGACGGCCCCCAGATGGTAAGCGTATCGTCATCCTCGCTGATCTCCGCGCGCGCACCCAGGCGTGTCAGCAATTCCTGCGTGGCGGACAGCCGGTCGCACTCCTTCACGCGCAGGCGGTTCACGCCCGTAAGCGTGGAAACGCCCGCCGCCTGTGTGAGCGTCAGCGACAGGATAGGGGCTAGATCCGGAATATCGGAACAATCCACCATAAGCGGCGAAAGCTCCGCGCGGGAAGGGCAGCAAAGCATAAGCCCGTCCGGCAGGGTACGTACGCGCAGGCCCATTTCTCTTAGCAGCGAAACGATGCGGCTGTCACCCTGCAGGGAGGAATCGCCTGTTTTGGGCGCATGCATACCGTGCAGAACCACGCCGCCGCCCAGGGCGTTGGCGCACAGAAACACCGCCGCCTGCGACCAGTCCGCAGCCACATCGGCATCGGCCGGGCTGGGCAGCTGCGCGGGCGTAAGTGTGAACAGCCCTCCGCCGTGTTCCTGAAAACCCATGCCGAAGCGTTTCATTTGAGTAAGGGTCATATCCAGATAAGGTCGGCTGACGATAGGCGGTTTTACGGTAAGCGCGGCAGGCGCGGGTTCGCCGTTCGCATCGCGCGCATGTGCAAGGGCAATCAGCAATCCGGAGGCAAACTGGCTGGAAAGCGAACCGTCGATTTCGTAATCGCCGGCCGGCATCGAACCGAACACCTCCACCGCGGCGCGTTTCCCGTTGCCCGAAGGAACGCGCAACAGTTTCGCGCTCAGTTGAACAAACAGCGGATCGAAAGCCGAAAGCGGGCGGGCGAAAAGCGCATCCTCCATGGTGAAGCGCACAGGC
>JADGQP010000104.1 GCA_017881705.1 Christensenellaceae bacterium | reverse complement strand
TGCGGTAGTTATAGAAAGCCTTGCAATAGACGGTGGAGGTATCGTCCCCCAGCGAGAAAGTAACCAGCACGGTTTCGCCGCCTTTAAGCGCCTTGGGCGGGTTGACGCCGATTAATTCCCCCTCGATCACCACCACGCCGCTGTCCTCGGCCAGCTCGGCAATGGGGACGGGCATGTCCCCGATGGCGCGGCCCTTGAGCACCGCGCCTTTCTGGGCGGCGGGTTTGCGGGGTGCGCTTTCGCTGTGTTCCTTTTTTTCATTTGCGCGGGGAGCGGGGGACACGGTTGCCGCCACAGGTTCGTCGGCGCTTTCCCAAGGGGCGAGGTCCTCCGCGGGCGGTTTGCCGCGCTGGTCCGCCTCGGCCGCGTGGGGGTTGCCCGCGCGGTTTTCTGCCAATTCCTGTTCGCGGCGGCGCGCGGTTTCGGCGCGCATCTGTTCCACCCAGGCTTCACGCTCGCCGCACTTCACCAGCGCCACGGGCAATTTAAGACGGAAGATATCCCACACGGCCTGGGAAAGTTTCGTGTCCAGGCTGTTGCGGCGGAAAAAAGCGATGGCAAACTCATCCGGACAGGTCAGCAGTATCCGGCCTTCCTCCACGCTCCAGCCAACGTCGTCCAGCCAAGTGCGAAGCGCCGGACTCTGGCGGCGTAAAAAATCCTTAAGTACGGGCGTGTAGCGCTCGATATTGGCGATAAAATCCTCTTTCAACCCCGGCGACGCCACGCGCAGCGCGGTGCGCATTTTGGGAAAAAGCGAGCGCAGCCGCCGTTCCAGGGATAGAAAATCCTTTTCCGGCACCAGCACGTCGCTTAAAAAACTGAAATAAGCCTTGTTGTCGGCTTTATGATAAAGCACGCGCTCCACGTGCAGCTGATCTTTCAGCGGCGGTACGGTTTCTTCCAGAATATGGATCAGCTCGGCCTTATTCACGTTCGCATCCCTTCCCCCAACGGCTGGCAAATAACCTATTTCCATTCGCGTTCCCGTATCAGCTGCCGCGTGCGCTCAATCAGGATCGCTGCCAGATCGCCCTGCACGCGCTGCGGCGGCTTGCCTTTTTCAAAAATCGCGCCCACGTCATAGGCGCCGCCTTCGCCGCCCGCGCCACCGCCCTCGGCCAGCCCGCCGCCCGCCAGGCCGATATCGGCTTCCCGAGCCTCGCCCGGTCCGTTGACCACGCAGCCCATGACCGCCACGGTCAGCGGTATGCGCACGTCCGAAAGCGCCCGCTTCACCTGCGCGGCGATGGCGGCCACGTCGATGCCGGTGCGTCCGCAGGTGGGGCAGGAGAGGACGTTCACATAATCCCTACGCAGCCCGCAGGCCCGCAGGATATCCAGCCCAGCGGCCACTTCCGGCAGCGGGTCGCCCGTGAGGGACACGCGAATGGTTTCCCCGATGCCGTGCAGCAACAGGCTGCCGATGCCTATGGCGCTCTTGATGTTTCCGTCCCCGGGCAGGCCCGCCTCGGTAACGCCTACGTGCAGGGGATAATCGGTCGCCTGCGCGGCCAGTTCATAAGCGGCCACGGTCAGGGGTACGTCGGTTGCCTTCAGGCTTAGAACGATATCGGAAAAGCCCGCGTTTTCAAGCAAGCGGGCGTGCTTCAGCGCGCTGTCCAGCATGCCCTGCGCGGTTACGCAGCCGTCGCGGTGCAAAATTTCTTTTTCGACGGAGCCGCTGTTGACGCCGATACGGATGGGCGCATGATGGGCTCTGGCGCAATCCGCGACCAAACGAACCTTTGCTTCGGAGCCGATATTGCCCGGGTTGATGCGCACTTTTGCCGCGCCGTTTTCCAGCGCGCCTATCGCCAAATCTGCGCGGTAGTGGATATCCGCCACGATGGGTACAGGCGAACCGTCCACGATCTGCCGCAAGGCTGGCAGGCACGCGTCGTCATACACGCTTATGCGCACAATGTCCGCGCCGGCCTGTGCCAGGGCGCGCACCTGCGCAAGCGTCGCCTGGGCGTCGCGCGTGTCGGTATTGGTCATGCTCTGCACGGTTACGGGCGCGCCGCCGCCGATGGGGACGCTGCCGATCATCATGGCGCGGGTGGTACGCATGGGCTCACTCCTTCTCGCGGGCGATATAGATGGGGCGGCGCTTGGTTTCCAGGTAGGTTTTACTCAGGTACTGGCCAAGAATCCCGATGCAGAAAAGCTGTATGCCGCCCAGCAGAAGAATAATGCAGATCATCGCGGGAAAACCCGCCACGGGGTCGCCCCAGATAAGGGTTTTAATTAAAAAGTACAGGATCAGCACGAACGCCAGTAGGCAGCAGACCAGCCCCAACAGGCTGGCCAGCGCCAGGGGCGCGGTGGAAAAGCCGATGATTCCGTCCAGCGAATACACCAGCAGCTTCCAGAACGACCATTTGGTTTCGCCTGCCACGCGCTGCAGGTTTTCATATTCCAGCCACTTGGTGTTAAAGCCGACCCAACTGAAAATACCTTTGCTGAAACGGCTGACTTCTTTAACGGATAAAACGGCGTCCACCATGCGGCGGCTCATCAGGCGAAAATCCCGCGCGCCGTCCACCACTTCGGTTTTGCTGATGCGGTTGATCAGCCGGTAGAACGCGCGCGCGAAAAACGAACGGATTTTCGGCTCGCCCTTACGGGTCACGCGGCGGGTGGCGACACAGTCGTACCCTTCCTCAAGCCCGTCAAGCATCGGCGCGAACAGCGAAGGCGGGTCCTGCAGATCCGCGTCCATTACGGCGACGCAATCGCCGCACGCGGCTTCCAGCCCCGCGAACATAGCCGATTCCTTGCCGAAATTGCGGCTGAAGCTGATAAAGTGCACTCGCGGGTCTTTCTGCCGCAAGGTTTTTAACTGTATAAGCGTCCCGTCGGTGCTGCCGTCGTCCACAAACCACCATTCCGGGTCGACCGGCAGTTTTGCCAGCGCGTCCAGGCACGCGTCATAAAAAAGGGGGATGGCTTCCTCTTCGTTATAGCAGGGGACGACGATACTCAAGCGCTTCATCGGAAGGCCTCCGTTTCGTTTTTCCGGCTTTGCGTATGCGCCGGGCCGTATGCGGGCGCCGCCGCGCTGCAACCATCATAACACGTTTTTCGTGGGATGAAAAGCGATGTAACGGGGCGGCGCACGCCGCCCAAAGCCCGAAATGGTGTAAAAAACCGGCCGACACAGGATTGCCGGCCGGTGCTGGAATTCCTTTTTTGTTTTCAGGATTTGTTCGCCATGGCCGCTGCATAGGCGTCGAAAAATTCGGGGCAGCTCCACGTGCCGCAGGCGCTTACGGTATCGTCGCCTACCATCAGCTGCATCAGCAGCCCGTTATCCAGGCGAATCAGCAGGCTGCGCGTATCGTCCGAACCGGCGGAAGCGCTTTCATATTGGGCGTTATCCAGAAGGGTCTTAAGCAAAGTTTGCGCCGTGGCGGGATCATCGACGATGCCAAGGCCCGTAAGTTCCATGGCCGTTACGTTTTGGGAGGCCGTTAGCGTGTCGCCCAGCGTTTCGCCGCCCAGCGCGGCCGCGCCCGAGAAACTCACGCGCTGGAACACACGCAGGCTGCCGCTTACGCTTGCCGCCGCCATGGCGCCGTTCATGCCCTTCACGGCGTATATGGTTTCGCCGGCAAAAACGACGTTGCTTACCACGCCGCCGGTGCTAAGCGCCGGTTCCATGGTGTATTCCGTTACCTCGCCCAGGCTTTCACCCAGCAAAGAGGAATCCATATTGGTGGGGCTGATGAGCAAACGGTATACGGCGCCGCCGACCATAACCAGCGGATCACTTCCGTTTCGGCTCGAGGCGAAAAGGTTGCGGTAGGTGCCGCTGTCCTGCGAGGAGCCGTTGATGCTGATACTGCCCGACGAAACGTCCATTTGCTGCAGACTGCCGACGGAATTACTGTCGGCGTTGCCGCCCGCTGTTTGGCTGCTCATCAGCGGGTTGCCCGTAACGCTCGCGGGCAGCAGATGTGGCATACCCCACAAACCCAGCCCAAGGCAAAGCGTCACGGCGAGGCAGGTAATCAGCGCGGGCCGCAAGTAAAAACGCCGTGCGCTCACCGGCTGGGCCGCCGCAATGCGAATATTGGCTAGCATCCGCGAATCGGCGGTCAACCCGCCCAGCGAATGTTGCGTGATTTCGGGTAAACATTCCAGCTTTTTCATTGCGCGTCCCCTCCCTGCAACATATTCTCCAGCTTTTTTCGGCCCCGTGACAGGCGGCTGGATATGGTTCCTTCCGGCAACCCCGTGATCTGCGCGATCTCGGTGATGCCGAAGTTTTGGTAATAGTGTAGTAGAATAACTTCCCGAAACGCCGGAGGCAGGCGGTGTACGGCATTCATCAGGGCTTCTTCCTCGTCGTGACGCTGCGTGTCGTCCGGCGCGGGAATCAGCTCGAAAGTCGGACTGCCCAGCACCACGCGCCGGGTCCAGGAACCCCGCCACAGGTCGCGGCAGCGGTTGAGCGCCACTTTGAGCAGCCAGGCTTTCTCGCGGCCTTCCTCTAACTGCGGGGCGTTGAGCATCAGGCGGAGAAACACATCCTGGCAGACATCCTCGGCCTTTTGTCGGTCGCCCAGGTAAAAGTAACACACACGCAACACGTCGGTGGCGTACAGTTGGTACAGCCCCTCGAAATCAGGCATTTCAGAGCCTCCATTACCGCCGCGCGCACAGGAACGGCGGGATCATTGCTCCACCAGGAATAACGACGCACAAGTTCCGTTTCATGCAATAGAATGTAAAAAAATCGGCTTGTTTTTTTCCTATATGGCTTACTTGCCGATACCACATATTGTAGCACCCGCCGCGGCATAACGCAAGACAAGGGGCTTTGCGTTCAAACGCGCGCCGTGCTATGATAAGCGGGAACACAGTTTAACCGATAGGGGAGGAATATGGGATGCAGCCTGAACTGACCCGGGAGGAAGCCCTTCAACTGCTTAAAAAGTATAATCGGGAGCCGTTCCACCTCAGGCACGCGCTGACGGTGGAAGGTGTAATGCGCTGGTATGCCGTGCAGCTGGGTTACTGCGAGGAAGCCGATTTTTGGGCCACGGTCGGTCTGTTGCACGATATTGATTTTGAACGCTATCCCGAGCAGCATTGCGTGAAAGCGCCGGAACTGCTTAGGGAGGCGGGCGTGGGCGAAAGGATGATTCACGCGGTCGTTTCCCACGGGTACGGGCTGTGCGCCGACGTGAAGCCCGAGCACACCATGGAAAAAGTGCTTTTCGCTGTGGACGAGCTGACCGGCCTGATCGGTGCGGCGGCACTGATGCGCCCCTCCAAAAGCGTGATGGATATGGAAGCGTCCAGCGTGAAAAAGAAATTTAAGGATAAGGCTTTTGCCGCCGGCTGCTCGCGCGATGTAATCGCCCGCGGCGCGGAGGCGTTAGGCTGGGAGCTGAACGATTTATTCGAAAAGACCATCCTGGCCATGCGCAGCTGCGAGGCGGATGTGGAAGCGCAGTTGCTTTGACCCAACCCGAAGGCAAGCAAACGCGCCTCCGCACACGCTGAAGCGTGGCCGAAGGCGCGTTTGCCGGAAGGGAAACCTTGACTTGAGGGCGTAATGCCGCCCTTTGACCGTCAGGCGACGATGGCCTTTACGTTAACCTCGATATTGCCGCGCGTGGCGTTGGAGTACGGGCACACCTGGTGCGCCTGCAGGGCCAGCTCGTTCGCCGTTGTCTGGTCGACACCCTTGAACGTTACCGTGATGTCCGCCGCGAGCGCGAAACCGCCCGTTTCATTTTTGCCGATACCCACGTCCACATGGACTTCTGGCGGTTCGATTTCCAGCCGTTTCAGCCTCAGCACGTGCTGCACTGCGCTGCCGAAGCAGGCGGAATAACCTGCCGCGAACAATTGCTCGGGGTTGAAGCCGACGGCTTTTTTACCTCCCATTTCCGGAGGCAGAGCCATTTCAAACTGAATGGGACTATTTTCCACCGTTACGTGCCCGTCGCGTCCGCCGACGGAAACCGCTTTGGCCTGATAAAGATTTTTCACGGGAATTTCTCCTTTCAGATGATCCGTTGGGAATTTTCTCCCTGCAAACAGTATGTCCACGCCGCGGCAAACGCAAACCGGGAAATAGTTTTTTCATCGTGAGCGTCGGTTGGCCGAAGCGCGCGAGGGGATGTTCACAAACAATTTACACATCACAGGCGCAGGCTTTGCTATAATGAGAAGGTAAAAAGCGGAAAGGGGGCCCTACATGATTGAAGTTCAAAACGTGAGCAAACGCTACGGGAGCGTGGAAGCTCTGCGCAACGTAACGCTTACGGCGCCAAAGGGCAAGGTGCTCGGGCTTCTGGGGCAAAACGGCGCGGGGAAAACCACGCTTTTAAATATCATTACCGGCTACCTCGCGCCCACGTCCGGCCGCGCGTTGATCGACGGGTTCGACGCGCTTTTGGAGCCGGAAAAGGCGAAGCGGGAACTGGGCTACCTGCCGGAGCATCCGCCCTTGTACGATGAAATGACGGTGGAAGAATATCTGGCGTTCGTGGCCGCGCTTAAACAGGTAAAGGCAGGCGCCGTGAACACGCACATCCGTGAGATCATGGTGAAAACCGGCCTGATGGAGATGCGGGAGCGTCTGCTGGGGCATTTGAGCAAAGGGTATCGCCAGCGCGTGGGCCTGGCGCAGGCGCTGTGCGGCGACCCGGACGTGCTGGTGCTCGACGAGCCGACCGTCGGCCTGGACCCCAAGCAGATCACCGAAATCCGCACCCTTATCCGCAAACTCAGCGCCGGGCGGACCATCCTGTTTTCCTCGCACAATCTTGGCGAGGTGCGCCAGCTGTGCGACCGCGTGGCAATCCTCCACCATGGCGAGATCAAGCTGGACGCGGACATCGGCGATATGGGACAAAGCGACACGGTAACGGTGCTGTGCACGGTACAGGGCAGCGAAAGACGGCTGGTGGCCAGCATGAGCCATCTGGAAGGCGTTCGCGGCGTAAACGTACTGCCCCAGCCCGACGAGGACGAGGTATCCCTGTCGCTGGTTTTCGATACGGCCGCTATGCCTGAAAAGCAGGTGTTCACCCTGTGCAGCGCCATGGGCGCGCCCATATTGCGCATGGCCCGCTGCGAGGACGACCTGGAGCAGGTTTTTCTAAAGGCAATATCCGACTGAAAAGACCTGAAAAAAGGGGGTGCGCGGAAGTGTGGACGGTATTCAAACGTGAGTTTCTGGCCTATTTCCGCACGCCGATCGGCTATGTGTACATCGGCGTGTTTACGATGCTGACCGGCGTGATTTTTTACCTGAACAACCTTTCCACGCTTACTGGAGAACTGCTGACTTTTCTTGCGCAGCTAACGACGCTCACCATGCTGCTTACGCCGGTGCTGACCATGCGCCTCCTGTGTGAGGAACGACAACACCGCACCGACCAACTGCTGCTTACCAGCCCCGTTTCCATCAGCGGAATCGTGTTGGGTAAATATCTGGCGGCCGCAGCGGTAATGCTGATCACCATCGCGCTGACTAACGTGTGCACGCTGGTGATCGCCCTGTACGGCAAGGTATACCTGGGCGAGTGGTTTGTGGGCTATTTGGGCTTTACCCTGCAAAGCCTGAGTTTTCTGGCGTTGGATCTGCTGGTAACCGGCTTTACCAAAAGCCAGGTTCCCGCCACGATCGCGGCCTTCGCCGCCAATTTTCTGCTGTGGATGGTCGACCTGCTGGCCGACAAAGTGCCGTCGGGCTTTCCAGCGGACTCGCTGAATTTTATCAGCCTCTACGGCCGGTATGAAACCTTTATCATCGGCCAGCTGAGCTTTGCGAGCCTGCTGTATTTTATTACGTTCATCGCGGTATGCCTTACGGCGACCGTGCGCGTGATGGACGCCAGGCGCTTTTCGCAGGGAGGCGCGGCATGAAAAAAGTGCTTTTATCGGTGGGCCGGTTTTTCGCCGGAGCCTTTCGGTGGGTCGGGCGGGTTTTCTCATCGCGCGGCAGGGCGCTTGCAGAAACGCTGCGCAAGCCAAAGTGGCGGCATGGCGGTTACGGCGCGGCGCTGCTGTGCGGGTTTATCGCACTGTGCGTGCTTTTAAACATCGGCCTGAAAAGCCTGGAGGACACCTATGGCTGGACGTTGGATTTCAGCTTCAACGGCTATGCTTCCACGGGCGCGGAAACCAAAAAAGTAGTGGATGCCCTGCAACATCCCATTCAACTGTACCTGCTGTACAACAGCGGCGAGATGGACAGCCAGCTGGATGAGGTGTTGGAACGCTACCATCGCCTGTCCGACAAGATCACCGTAGTGCCTACCGATATCGCCCAAAACCCGGGCGTGGTCACCCGCTTCGGGGGCAGTGTTACCCAATCCAGCGACGCTAATTCCGTCGTGGTTAACTGCGAAGACACGGGCCGCTACAAACTGCTGAGCTACAGCGATTTCGTTACCCAGGGCTATAACGTGGAAAGCGGCACCTTCGAAATCGCCGGCCTTGCCTACGAAAAAAAGCTGACTGAGGCGCTGGTGTACGTTACCCAGACGGACGTGCCTGTGGTGGGAATATTGCAGGGCCATGGGGAGCTTTCGACGGATACGCTTAAAAACCTTACGGACTTTTTAAACAGTAACAATTACGATACCAAAACGGTGGATCTGCTGGCGGGCGATACGCTTGCGGATATCGACCTGCTGCTGATTGCCGATCCGCAAAAAGATTTTTCCCAGGATGAGCTTACGGCCATCAAGGCCTTTGCGGAAAAAGGCGGCAGCCTTTTTGTCACACGGGATTATACCGACCCCTCGAACCTTACCAATTACTTCAGCCTCCTGGCCAATTACGGCGTGGTACCCATTCCGGGCGTTGTGGTGGCCGGCGAGGAGGACAGCGGCAGTTATTACGGCGAGCGCATCTACCTGCTGCCGTATTTCAACCAGATGGAGCTGACCCAACCGCTGATTTCCGGAAATATGAACGTGCTTTTGCTGGCGGGTGCCTGCGCCTTTGAGACCCCGCAGCAGACCGACAGCGCCCTGTCCGTGGCGACGGTGCTTAAATCCGGCCCCAACGCTTATATCCGCGATACGTCCGATGCAAACACGTCAATCGACTATCAGGAAGGGGACCGAAAAGGCGAGATGACGCTGGCCGTTCTTTCGGGACGCATGCATGCCGACGGCAATGTGAGCCGCATGTTCGCCATCGGTAACAGCACCGTGTTTACGGATGAGTATATGTACCAGCGCACCTTCAACGAGGAGTTTATTCTGCAGGTGATGGGCGAACTGCTGCCGCAAAAGACAATTTCACTGGACATCATGGCTAGCGCGGCTTTCCATCCGGGACTTACGGCAGGCAGCCAGACGGCCGGTATCGCGCTGCTGGTGGCGCTGCCGATGCTTGTGCTGTTGGCGGCTGTATTGGTGCTGCATCCGCGTAGAAACCGCTGAACGCACAGCCCGAGAACGCTCAGGAAGGAGCAAACCATTGGAACATCCCGACAAGAAACTCCCTAAAACCCCCAAGCCTGCCCGACGGCGCCGTTTTACCCGGCGAACAATGCTTTTATTGCTGCTGATCGCGGCGGTGGCGGCGGCAGCGGGGTTTTTACTGCTGCTGCCCGCTATTCACAAGCGCTTTCCCATCCCAGCTTCGTCCAGCATCAAAACGGAGCAGACCTACCTTACCCTGGACAGCGGCGACAAGAACGTGCTCGATTCCATCACCGTCAGCCACGAAGACGGCGAAACCTATACCCTGCTGTATCGGGACGAGAAGCTGTACCTGCAGCGCGAAGGCGAACCCAACGAACTGGTAAGCGACAGTTACACCGACGATATCGTCACCGCCGCGACGGTGCTGGAAATTGAGGATACCGTGGCCAAGGACGCGAGCGAGGTAAGCGATTATCTTGCGGATATGGGGCTGGAACCGCCCAAGATCACCGTGAAGGTTGGGTACGCCAACGGCCGCGAGGTGGAACTGCAAATCGGCGATAAGGTGCCCGAAACAGGTTATTATTACTACCGCTGGTCGGGCGACAACGGCGTATACATGTGCGACGCGGCTACCCACGACGCGTTTGTCTATACGGCGCAGATTTTATTGCCCATAACCCAGCCCACGCTGGTGCCTGCGCTGATCGATCGGCTGTCCATCCGCACCAAAAGCGCGGGGCTGATGGAATGCGACGTTGCTACGGACGGCAGCGATGCCTATTTGGGCACGCTCCGCAAGCCCTATGTTTACCCCATGGACAGCGATGCGCTTACCACGCTGATAACCGCGCTGAAAAACTTCCGCCTGGGCACCCACATGGATACGGTGACCGACGATAATCAAAGCCAATACGGGTTTGACGACCCCGCCGCCGTGGTGGAGATACACCAGCAAAAGGGTACCACCACACAGACCGACGCCGACGGCGTGGTGCAGAGCGTGCAGGTGGAGGCGCAGGCCATACGCCTCACTTTCGGCGACGCGGACGGTGAGTTTTTCCGCTACTGCGAATACGCGGGGGAATGCTACCGCGTCAGCAGCTTTCTGGTAACGTCGCTTCTGGATGCGAACGCCGACGCTTACGTTTCCAACGCGCCCGCGGACATGGGCACCGCGAACATCGCCTCCGTGCGTATACAGTTGGGCAGCGGTACGGTAGACGTGGAAGCCGCCTATACGCAACAGGTGCTGGATAATAACAAGGTAAAAACGGACGACAGCGGCAACCCAGTGTACGATATTACCGTTACACAAAACGGGCAATCGATGACCACCGAGGCTTTTAATGCGCTGGTGGAGCGCCTGAAAGGAATGACCGTTTCCGG
>JADGQP010000103.1 GCA_017881705.1 Christensenellaceae bacterium | reverse complement strand
TTACGATGGAAAAAGGCCGCGGATATATCAGTGCCGACAAAAACAAGTCGGCTAATATGCCCATCGGCGTAATCGCAATCGATTCCATCTTTACGCCCATTCGCAAAGTGAACTACACCATCGAAGATACGCGCGTAGGCAACGTGACGGACTTCGATAAGCTCACCCTCGACGTGTGGACCAACGGCGCAGTCATGCCCGACGAAGGCATTTCCACAGCGGCCAAAATTTTGACCGAGCACCTGAGCCTGTTCCTCTCCCTGACCGACCAGGTAATGCCTGTGTCGTTCACCGACCAGGAAGACGACCGTAAGGAAAAGGTTCTGGAAATGACCATCGAGGAGCTCGACCTGAGCGTTCGCGCTTACAACTGCCTCAAACGCGCGGGGATCAACACCGTGGCGGAGCTGGTGCAGCGCAACCAGGAAGATATGATGAAGGTTCGCAACCTTGGCCGCAAGAGCCTGGAAGAGGTAGAGCAAAAACTGCAGGCGCTCAGCCTTTCGCTCAAACCCAGCGAAGAATAACGAAATTTCGCCTGCCCCGGGTTTGGGCAACAGGCGAGCAGTCCGACTAAGGAGGAAACCGACATGGCACAACGCAAACTGGGCCTTACCGCGGAACAACGCGTGGCGTTGATTCGTAATCAGGTAACCAACCTGATCTGGTATGGCCGCATCGAAACGACGGAAGCCCGCGCCAAGGAAGTGCGGCGCGCCGCCGAGCGTTTGATTACTTTGGCCGTCAACGAGTGCGACAACAACGTGGAGGCCACCAAGCAGACCCATAACGACAAGGGTCAAATCGTTACCCTGACCGTGAGCAACGATAAGTCTTCCAAACTTGCCGCGCGCCGCGTCATGCTCAGCTATCTCTACGAGCTCAAGGACGTTCGCAAAAAGGACGAAGACAAAGCCGACTACAAAGAGCGCACCGAGGGCATCAAGTACCCCGTGGTGGAAAAGCTCATGCGCGTGTACGGCCCCAAGTTCAAAAAGCGTAACGAGGAAAAGAAATGCGTGGGTGGCTACACCCGCATCTACAAGCTGGGGCCTCGCCGCGGCGACGCTGCCGAAATGTGCCTCATCGAGATTATCTAAGTCTAAGGTGCGTATGCTGAAAGCCCCCTCCGCGAAAGCGTGAGGGGGCTTTCAGCATGTTAAAAAGTGGACATCGCCACTCGGGTATTGTTTGCGGCAGATCCGCAAACTCCCCGCCTGACCGGCAAGCCGGCCGATACGAACGGTAATCAGAGGGCTTCGGCCCTCCGAACCCTCCTGAAAACAGGCTTCTTTGAGGCTTTCAAAAAAGTGGACTTCGCCACTTTTTTGAGCTTCGTGTATTGTTTTCGGCAGATCCGCAAACTCCCCGCCTGACCGGCAAAGCCGGCCGATACGAACGGTAATCAGAGGTCTTCGGCCCTCCGATACCACATGAAACAGACTACTCTGAAAAGCTGGATGCCCCCTCCGCAAGAGCGTGAGAGGGGCTTTGAACAGGGGCTGGTTTTTACGCGCCCGGTTTGCGATCAGGACGCTTAAACAGAAACAAATGTTCGTAAAGCGTTGCAAAGAATCGGCGATTCTGTTATGATAAAAGCGATTCCTCATACCGTTATTCGGCCTTGACAGCCCGGCGGAATGACCGGACAAAATACGTAAATACCTGCGGAAGGATGAAGCGGATGGCGGTGTTCTGGCTTACGGCGCTGGGGGTTTTCGCGCTGGATCGCGCGGCAAAGCTGCTGGCGGTCGCCCACTTGCGCCTGGGCTCTGCGGTGGTGGCCATTTCGGGCGTGCTGGAATGGCGGCTTACGCATAACACCGGCATGGCGCTGGGGCTTTTGTCCCAAAACCGGGTATTGGTGATTGTGCTGCCTGTGGTGCTGATGCTGCTGGGCTGGATTACGCTTCGCCGTTTTCGATTGTCCTCCTGGATGCGGGTGGCTGCCGCGCTGGTTGTCGGTGGTTTCGTCGGCAACCTGACGGACAGGGTTTTACACGGCTATGTGGTAGATATGCTCTATTTCCCCTGGATGCCATGGTATATTTGCAACCCGGCGGATATCGCCATTTGCGTCGGTGTTGCGCTGCTGGTAATCAGCCTGATCTGGCGTCCGCAGGATTGGGTACGGAAAACGGAGGGAAAAACGCGTGAAACGCATCGTCCTGACCGCGCACGCTAACGGGCGGCTGGATGTGCTTGCGGCCGTTGGATGCAGCATAACACGCTCCCAGGTCGCCAGGTGGATCGCCGTAGGGCTGTGCAGCATTAACGGGCGCGTGGCGCTCAAAGCAGGCGCGGCCGTGCGATCGGGCGACCTTATGGAGATCGACGTGCCGGACGCCGTGGAAGCCACCGCGCAAAAAGAAGATATCCCCATTCGCTTTTTATACCAGGATGCGGATATCGCTGTGGTGGACAAGCCTTACGGCATGGTGGTGCATCCGGCGGCAGGCAACGAAACAGGCACGCTGGTGAATGCTTTGCTGTTTGCGCTGAGCGATCTGTCCGGCATCGGCGGGGTGAAGCGTCCGGGCATTGTACACCGGCTGGACAAGGACACCAGCGGCGTGCTGCTGATCGCCAAAAACGACGCGGCGCACACGGCATTGAGTGCCCAGCTTAAAAACCGCACCATGGAAAAGCATTATCTGGCGGTGGTGGAAGGCACGGTAAAAGGCGACAGCGGTACGATTGAACGGCCTATCGCGCGCAGTCCGCGTGACCGCAAAAAGATGGCGGTAGCGGAGGGCGGCAGGCCCGCCTGTACGCAATGGCGGCTGCTGGAGGCACTGCGGGGCGCGTCGCTGCTGGATGTACACATCATCACCGGCCGCACGCACCAGATACGCGTGCACATGCAAAGCATAGGGCATCCCGTGGCGGGCGACCCGATATACGGCCTTAAGCATGGGGTGAACGCACCGAGGCTGATGCTGCACGCGCATACACTGTGCTTTACCCAGCCGCGTACGGGTGAGCGCCTGTGCGTGGAAGCGCCCCTGCCGGAAGATTTTCTGCAGGCGTTAATCAAACTGCGGTGGGAGCCGGGCGTGCCGCTGCCGCCGGAGCTTTGCAGGCAAAACGGCTAGACGTACGGCGCTTCCTTTTACCGGGCGGGTATGGTATAATACGGGCATTGAAAACCAGGAGGGGCGTTGGATGGTCAAAGTCGGCGTGGTATCGCTGGGATGCGCGAAAAACAGGGTGGATACGGAGCTGATGTTGGGCATCCTGGAACGCGGGGGATATGAATTCACCGCCAACGAGGCGGAAGCGGATGTTCTGATTGTGAATACCTGCGGGTTCATCGATCCCGCCAAGGAAGAATCCATCAACACGCTGCTGGACTGCGCGAAGTATAAAAAGATCGGACGGCTCAAGCTATTGGTAGCAACCGGCTGCCTGGTGCAGCGCTATGAAAAACAGCTGATGCAGGAAATGCCCGAAGTCGATCTTCTGATGGGCGTGAATCAGTATGAGCGCCTGCCTGAGGCGATTGCGGAAGCGCTGGCAGGCAAACGCGCCGCCTACTGCGCGGACGACCACCATATCCTCGCGGGCGAAAGAGTGCTTACTACGCCGCCTTACATGGCCTATGTGCGTATTGCCGACGGATGTGACAACCGCTGTGCGTACTGCGCCATACCGCTGATCCGCGGCGGTTTCCGTTCCCGACCGATGGACGAGGTGCTGGGTGAGATTCGTTCGCTAGCCGCTCGCGGAGTGAAGGAATACGTGCTGGTAGCGCAGGACACGTCCTGTTTCGGCGTGGATACCGTCGGGCACTCCCTGCTTGCGGAACTGTTGGAGAAAGCGGCGGGCATTGAAGGCGTGGAGTGGCTTCGCGTACTGTATTGTTATCCCGACGAGGTGGATGAGCATCTGCTTGCCGTGATGGCTGCGCACCCGAATATTTGCCGTTATCTGGACCTGCCGCTCCAGCACGCCGACGCTCAGTTGCTAAAGCGCATGAACCGGCGCGGGGATATGAACGCCGTACGTGGGTTTTTGCAAAAAGCGCGAGGGCTGGGCTTTACGCTTCGTACCACGATGATCGTGGGCTTTCCGGGCGAAACGGATGCACAGTTTGAACGGCTGATGGATTTTATACGTGAAATTCGTTTTGACCGGCTGGGCGCGTTTGCCTATTCCGTTGAGGAGGACACACCCGCGGCAGAGATGCCTGATCAGGTACCGGACGATGTGAAGCAAGCCAGGCTGAATCGGCTGATGACGCTTCAGCAGGACATTTCGCTGGAACGCAACCGGCTGCGCGTGGGTAAAACAGAACGCGCGCTGGTGGAAACCATACGCGAGGACGGCGTAGCCGTGGCGCGCACCGCTGCCGAGGCGCCGGATTCGGACGGACTAATCTACCTTACAGGGGGCGAAGGCCTTGTGCCGGGCGAATTTGTGATGGCTCGCATTACCGGAGCCAAGCCCTACGATTTGACTGGGGTGATCGTATGAACTGGCCTAATCGGCTTACCCTCATGCGTGTGGCGCTGGTACCTGTAATTGTGATACTGCTGCAGTTTCCTTCGGCGGTTTGCCAGGCGTTCGCGCTGGCCGCGTTCATGGGAGCCTCACTTACGGACTGGCTGGACGGGTACTTGGCGCGCAAGCACGAAACAGTTACGAATTTCGGCAAGTTTCTGGACCCCGTAGCGGATAAGCTGCTGGTGCTGTCCACGATGATTGCGCTGTGCGGTCTGGGTCGTTTTCCCGCGTGGGTGTGCATTGTGGTGCTGTTCCGTGAACTGTCGGTGGACGGGCTCAGGCTGGTGGCGGTGGAACAGGGGCGCGTAATCGCTGCCGGAAAGTTGGGAAAGATCAAGACGACGCTGCAAATGCTTGCGGTGCTTGCGGTGTTGCTCAACAATTGGCCTTTTGGCGCGTTCCCGATGGATCAGGTGCTCCTCTGGGCTGCCGTGGGCATGACCCTTTGGTCCGGTGCTGATTACTTTATCCGTAACAGCGCGGTGATCCGCCAGGGCGGAAAAGCATGAGCCGTTTATATGCGTTGGCCGAGGCGACGGTACGGCTGGCCGTGAAAAAAGGCGTTACGCTGGGTACCGCCGAAAGTCTGACCGCGGGGCTGATCGCCGCGACGATCGCGGAGGTTTCGGGTGCGTCGGCGGCGCTGATGGGCGGCGTGGTGAGCTACGATCCGCGGATTAAGCGCGAGTTGCTTGGTGTTTCGCAGGCTGTGATAGACGGCGATGGCGTGGTAAGCGAACCCTGCGCCCGGCAGATGGCGGAAGGCGCACGGGCTACGCTGCAAGTGGATTACGCGGTGAGCGCCACGGGCGTTGCAGGGCCTAT
>JADGQP010000102.1 GCA_017881705.1 Christensenellaceae bacterium | reverse complement strand
GGTCTGGTGCTGAGCCGCTTAGCGGGCGGCATCGGTACCCGCGGCCCGGGCGAAAGCAAGCTGGAGGTCAGCCGCCGCCGTATCCGCGAACGTCTGAATGCGCTGGAACAGCAAATACTGGCGTTGGATCGCCAGCGGACGCTTCGCCGCAAGGATCGTGAAAAACGGCAGACTCCGCTCGTTGCGCTGGTCGGGTATACCAACGCGGGAAAATCCACCCTGTTCAACCTTTTGACCGGCGCGGATGTGTTTGTGAAAAACGAACTTTTTGCCACGCTGGACAGCGTAAGCCGGCCGGTAACGCTCCCTCACGGCTCCCAGGTGCTGGCGGTGGATACAGTGGGCTTTATCCGCAAACTTCCGCACGAGCTGGTCAAGGCATTTCGTGCCACGCTGGAGGAGGCTTCGCTAGCCGACGTGTTGGTGATTGTTTCCGACGCATCCAACTCCGAATTGCACAGCCAACACGCCACCGTGGAGGAGGTGTTGGCGGAACTGGGCGCGACCGAAGCGCCGCGTATTGAAGTGATCAATAAATGCGACCTGGTTTCCCCGCCGCCGGACACGCTGCCCGGCGCGCTAAGGATCAGCGCGCAGACAGGCGAAGGTATTCCGGAACTGTTGGCCCGTATCGAGGATGTGGTTTCCGCAAACGCCAAACCTTATCGGATATTCATCCCCTTTGCTTCCTATAGCTTATTGGATCAGCTGCATCGCGCGGGCGGGGTGTACGCGATTACCCACCGCGACGATGGCGTGGTGGTGGAAATGCGCACGGATGCCACAACCGTAAAAAATGCTTGCCAGGCAGGAGCACGGCTGTTGGATGACGAAGAAGGGAACCAATAAACGGCAGATCCGTTGGGAGTGTGGGACGGTTGGTTCTTCAAAACATCGTGTCGGTGCTCACCCTGTCCGTAACGCTGCTGCAAGGCAGCATGAATGTGGCAATGCCCGATAAGAATATTGACGGTACGTTATTTCTGGTGAATCGTCAGCATATGGTGACCGAACAGTACATACCCCAGGTGCGTAAAACCGAAGTGTATGGCATGTCTCAATCCATGCGCGTGGACGCGGCCACGGCGCTGGAAGCGATGTTTGCCGCCGCAGCGCAGGACGGCATTAAGTTAGCCACCGTTTCGGGCTACCGCAGTTATGCCAAACAAACCACCATACACGCCCGCAAGGTAAAAAAGGTCGGCAGCGAATCGGCGGATCTGTACTCCGCGCCTCCCGGCGCCAGCGAGCATCAGTTGGGCATGGCTATGGATCTGGCGCAAAAGGGTTCTTCGCAGTTAAACGGCGGTTTCGGCAACACGAAAGCCGGCCAGTGGGTGGACGCGAACGCTTACCGTTTCGGTTTTATCGTGCGTTATCAGCAAGGCAAAGAAGCGATTACCGGCTACGCGTTTGAACCTTGGCACGTACGCTATGTCGGCAAAGAATACGCAAAGGCGATTTTCGATTTGGGTGAGCCTATGGAACTCTACGTTTCCGCAAACCGTCTGGCGGTATGTGATTACCTGATCCGGCAGGCGAATGAGGTGCAACCATGAAAAAACTGGCCGCCATCGTTTTATCGTTGGTTCTGCTTTCAGGCTGCACAGCCGCCTGCGCGGAGGTAAAGTGGGATTTCGCCGTACCGCTTACGCAGTTGTTAAGCGACCGCGCGATGCTGGTAAACCGTGATAATCTTCTTGCCGCGGATTACATTCCAGAGAATCTGGTGCACGCCACGGTGCGCTGTGTTTCCAGCAGCAAAATTGAGATTCGTAAAGAAGTCAACGACGCGCTTACACAGATGTTTGCGGACGCTCAGCTGGTGACCGACTTTACTTACCAGGTAAAAAACAGCAGCGGCAACTGGGTACAGAAGGAATTCCAGGACGCTTCCGGGCTGCGGCTTACGCTGAAAAGCGGCTACCGCAGCTATGGCACGCAAAAAACCACTTACAGCAACTACCTGGCCCGCAACAACGGCGTGGATGACGGCATCAGCAGCCCGCCCGGCGCAAGCGAGCACCAGTCCGGTTTTGCAATAGACATACTGAGCGTTTCGTACAACAACAGCAACCAGTATATGAACGATTCGTTCTACCAGACGCCCGAAGCTCAATGGATGGAAGCGAACTGCTACAGCTACGGCTTTATCCTGCGCTACCCCAAGGATCAGGAAAGCATCACCAAAGTCCCATATGAACCTTGGCACCTGCGCTACGTCGGCCGCGAGATCGCCGGCTATATCAAAGTAAATAACCTCACCCTGGAAGCGTTTACCACTCTTTGGCAGCAGAAGCTGAAAGATTTTCAGACTGCCGGAGGCGACGAGCAAAAGCAGCTGCTTTTGGAAAGCACCCAAAAGAACAGCAGTATGGAATCGACAGTACTGGACGAATACGGCGACGACGGCGACGCCGAAATATCGCTGGCCTTCTAGCCGTTCATCTTCACGCGCGGCCCGCGCCCAATGCAGGCCGCGCGTTTTCTTCAGGGCGCGCCCTTTACATTTGCCATAAAAAAAGGTAGAATAATCAAGGCTTATGGATTGTACATCGTGGACAAGGATTGAATGATATGGGCAAAACGGTTGCCATTACCAACCAAAAGGGCGGCGTTGGAAAAACTACAACGGCCGTAAACCTGGCGGCGTGTCTGGCAGAGTTGGGAAAAAACGTTCTACTAATCGACTTGGATCCGCAGGGCAATACCACCAGCGGCCTGGGCGCACGGGCAGGCGCCGCGACTGTGTATGAAACGCTCACGGGCACTACGCCCCTCTCGGCGGTCATCCTGAAAACCAGCGTTCCCGGCTTAAGCCTTGTACCCGCCGATATTCGGCTGACCGGCGCCGAATTGGAACTAAAGGATATCGAGTCTCGGGAGTTCCGCCTCAAGCAGGCGCTCCAAACGGTGGAAAGCAATTTCGATTTTATTTTTATCGATTGCCCGCCCTCGCTTGGTCTGCTTACGCTCAACGCGCTTACGGCAGCGCAGCGCGTGCTGATACCCATTCAATGCGAGTATTACGCGTTGGAAGGGGTGCGAAGCCTCATGAAGACCGTCGAGCGCGTAAACCACAGCTTTAACCCCGGACTGGACGTAGAAGGCGTGCTGCTTACAATGTTGGACGGGCGCACTAACCTGGGGCTGCAGGTGGTTGATTCGGTTAAGAAACACTTCCGCGGTAAAGTCTATGCGACAGCCATCCCCCGCAACGTTCGGCTGGGCGAAGCGCCCAGCCACGGATTGCCCATCCACCTGTATGATCCGCATAGTTTGGGCGCGGATGCCTACCGCCAGTTGGCAAAAGAATTTCTGGAGCGGAATCCGTAACGCCTCCGCCCCGTTATATAACGAGAAGGAGGCTTCCGAATGAAGAAAACCGGCCTGGGACGGGGCTTGGACGCGCTTCTTCCGCTGAATGACGATTTTTCGGACACGACTGTACGGGAGATCCCCGTTTCGGATATCGACCCCAACCAATCACAGCCGCGTAAAGCCTTCGATAAAGACGCGCTGGAACAGTTGGCCGACAGCATCCGCCAGGCGGGCGTTCTGCAGCCGATACTGGTTACGGAAAACGGTACGCGGTACCGTATCGTCGCAGGCGAGCGCCGCTTTCGGGCTGCACGGCTCGCCGGGCTGGAAAGCGTTCCTTGCATCGTTCGCAGCTTTACCGCCGAACAGCAGATGGAAGCCGCGCTGATTGAGAACCTTCAGCGGGAAGACCTCAACGCCATTGAAGAAGCACAGGCGATTCAGAACCTGATTCGCCAATGCGGATGCACCCAGGAGGAAGCCGCCAAACGGCTGGGAAAAAGTCGCCCGGCGGTCGCCAATGCTTTACGGTTGCTTACGTTACCCCAAAGCGTAACGAACCTGGTGGTGGAGGGCAAACTCACGGCGGGCCACGCGCGCGTGTTGGCCGGTGTGAGCCCCGAAAGCCGCCAGCTGGAACTGGCACACCAGACCCTATTACATGAATACAACGTTCGCAAGCTCGAGGAAATCGCCCAGAAGAAAGCGCCAAGCCGTCGGCGCGCAACTGGCGGCGAGCTTAGCACGGAACTGAACGCTTTCGTGGACACCGTACGCGAAGCCCTAGGCGTGAAAACTGCGTTATCCGGTACGGAACGCAAGGGTAAGATTACGCTAAGCTACAACAGTTCCGAAGAATTGGAGCATCTCTACGAGGTTTTCGGTCGGCTGCTAGGCTGAACCGGTACGAAACCCAAGCTAGGATTAGGTGGTGACAATTCGTATGAAGTCCGGAAACAAAACCAACCCCAAAAAGCGTGATCCCTATCGGATGCTCCTCAGGGTAACCGTCGTGCTCGTCGCCTTAGTCGTTATAAGCGCGATCGTGTTTCTGGTGTGCAACTCCGCGGTGATCGCCGATTACAAAGCCCAGCGTAAGCAGGTAGATCAGCTCAACGCCGATAGCTCGCAGGAGTTTACGGCCAAGATGGACGTACTTCGAGCCAGTAACGCCACAACCGTTAACCCCAACACGGGCGAAGTAACCGCCGTGGAGCCCGCGTACTGGGAAAAAACGCTGGATGGCGTGGTATGGCGTTTGGAAGATCAAAGCAATACACAGCTGGAAAACGTCCGCACCGAAACCGTGGATCGCGCTACGTTGATGACCGGCGGCTTATTGCTGGTGAATGCCTGGCATACCCTGCCTTCCGATTTCAGTGAAAACGGGCTTGTAAACGTCGGCAATTCCAGCGGTTGGAAGATTTCCGTTTCCGATAATACGGTCAAACTGTTTCCCACCGCTTTCCAGGCATTGGGAAACATCGTTTCCGCCGCTGCGGAACAAAACCAGAAGGATTACCTTGTTCGGGAGGCCTATCGTTCCAACGACACGCAGACCGCCCTATTCAACAAACAGATGGAAACGCTCAGCAAAAAATATTCCGGTGACGTGTTGATCGCGCAAACGAAAAAAACCGTGAATTACCCGGGCACCAGCGAATATCAGACCGGCCTTTCCTTCCGAATGGATATCTACAGTAAAACCGACGCCACCGTCGGCAAACAGAAATTCCAGCAATCCGCGCAAGGGCAATGGCTGACCGAGAACAGCTGGAAATACGGCGTAATCTTCCGTTTCCCCTCCGCCGACTTCCCCAATGCCAACTGGGAAGATAAATCCTACAAAACGGGCGTAAGCGCACAGATTAACCTGTACCGTTACGTAGGCAACGCCAGCGCGGCTGCCATGACGATTATGGACTACTGCCTGGAAGAATATGTGGAGTTTCTCATCGCTCACCCCCATATCTGCATTTACAAAGACGGTGCGCTTCAATATGAGGTTTACCGTTATGCCGCCGCCGACGCTCCCACCTACGATGTACCCGTGCTGAATCCCGCTTCCAGTTACGTTGCAAGCTTGGATAATATGGGCGGCATTGTGATGTCCTATTCATACGTGCAGTAAGCGGTATACGTAAAATAAACCATAGTACAGCGCCCGCCGGCAATCAGTCGGCGGGCGCTGTTTATACAATACCGCTCCCGGCAGCTTGGGGAGCAATGCGTTTCTATTCTTCTGCATATCTCCCAATTATATCCGGGCGGGCAGCGTCTTTGCCGCAGCGCCGCATACGTCGCGCGTTTACTAAAACAGTGAAACAGGGTCAATAACGCACACAGCCCGCCGGCAATATGCCGACGGGCTGTTGTTACGGCTGTGAGAGCCGCCTGAATTACTTGATTTCGACCGTAGCGCCGACTTCGGCAAACTTGGCCTTGATCTTCTCGGCTTCTTCCTT
>JADGQP010000101.1 GCA_017881705.1 Christensenellaceae bacterium | reverse complement strand
AGTCAAGCCGCTGCTTTTCGACCGCATTTTTAAGCCGATTACCATGACGGTGGGGGAACGTACCGTGCAAAAGCCACGCTCCCGCACATGGCTGATTTTGCTGGTGCTGACGGCTGCGGTATGGGGGTCGCTGGCGATAACAGGGTTTGATATCGCCATTCTGATTCGCCGCGGGCACCAGTTTACCGTGATACTCCAAAAGATTTTCAATCCCGACTGGAGCTATTTTCCCAAGGTGTGGCCGCCGCTGCTGGACACGATTAAGATGTCGGTTATGGGCTCGGTCATCGGTTCGCTGCTGGCGCTGCCGTATGCCATTTTCGCCTCGGCTAACATTAACCACAACGGTTTTACGGTGGTGGTGCTGCGCGTGCTGCTAAACATTGTCCGTACCCTGCCAACGCTCGTGATCGCCTCGATCTGTGCGCTGATTTTCAAACTGGGCACTTTTGCGGGCACCGTGGCGATTACCATTTTCACTTTCGGAATCGTGACCCGCATGCTCTACGAGAGCATCGAAACCATCGATATGGGCGCGTTCGAGGCCATGGAAGCGTTGGGCGCAACCAAATTCCAGGCGTTCTGGAGCGGCTGCTTTCCGCAGATACTGCCCACCTACCTGTCGCATTGCCTGTACTCGTTTGAAATCAACATCCGCGCCGCGTCCATCCTGGGTTACGTGGGCGCAGGCGGCCTGGGCATCCTGATTAACGAACGTATCGGCTGGCGCGATTATGAGGGGCTCGGTACGGTGCTGATTGCGCTGTTCGTTGTGGTGCTGTTGATTGATAATACCAGCCAGTACCTACGCAGAAAACTAAGCTAGGGGGCGCGGGGGATGCAAAAGGTGATGAACCCCATCGAGGCGATGTACGAAACCCGCCCGCGCCGCTGGTGGATCTACACGCTGATCGTTTTTCTGATGGTGATCCTGCTGGGCTGGTCGGCCAACGCCATACAGTTCAAAGGCCTGGCGGCCAAAGGCAGCGAGGTTGCCTACGGTATTGTATACGGAATTCTACACCCCGATATGACGCTGTTGATTAACGGCACGCGCGACGGCGTACCCTACATGCTGTTTGAAACCGTGGCGATCGCCATACTGGGTACACTGATCGGTGGCTTACTGGCGGTGCCGTTCAGCTTTTTGGGCAGCGAGAACATTGTGCCCAAGTGGGTCGCGTTCATTTCCCGCGCGTTCATTCTGCTGATCCGCACCATCCCCAGCCTCGTGTGGGCGCTGATATGGATTCGCGTTACCGGCCCGGGCGCGTTTTGCGGCGTGGTTACGCAAAGCATTTGCTCCATCGGCATGATCAGCAAAATGTACATCAACGCCATCGAGGATCTGGATATACGCATTTTGGAAAGCCTGGACGCGGCTGGCTGCACTACCTTCCAAAAAATTCGCTACGGCATCCTGCCGCAGCTGTATGCCAACTTTGTGTCCACCCTCATTTACCGTTTCGATATCAACATCAAGGATGCGACCACGCTGGGCATTGTGGGCGCGGGCGGCATCGGTGCGGCGCTGATTCAGTGCATCAACAGCCGCCGTTGGAGCATGGTGGGCGCGTTCCTGTTCGGCATGATCGTGCTGATGATCCTCATCGAGCTGTTTTCCACTAAAATACGCAGCAAGCTGGCGAGAGGCTGATATGGCTGCCCGACTGACGATCTATTACACCTCGGACACGCACGGGTATCTGTTTCCCGTGAATTTCATCGACCGGCAACCCCGCCCGATGGGTCTGTTATCCATGACCTTTCCCAAAGACGGCAATACGCTGGTGATCGACGGCGGCGATACCCTGCAGGGCTCGCCGCTCGCCTATTACTGCCACGTCAACGGAATCCCCATGCCCATGGCGAGGGAAATGAACGAAGCGGGGTACGATTACGTAACGCTGGGCAATCATGATTTCAATTACGGGTACGATACCCTGGCGCTGCATTTGGAAACGCTGCGTGCCCGTTGCCTGTGCGCCAACGTACGCGACCGACGCGGTCGGCTGCCGATTACCGGATGTACGGTGCATACGCTGCAAAACGGGTTACGGGTGGGGTTGGTTGGCATTGTGACCGATTGGGTGACCCATTGGGAGACCAGGGAGAACCTGGCCGATTTTGAAATCAGCGATCCCCTCGCGGCGGCCAAAGAGGCCGTGGCAGCGCTGAAAGGCAAAACGGACGTGCTGGTGGGCATTTATCACGGCGGGCTGGAAAAAGACCCGGTGAGCGGCAAGCTCCTAAGCGCGACCGACGAGAACATCGCTTGCAAGCTGTGCGAGCAGCTGCCCTTCGACCTGCTGCTGACCGGACACCAGCATATCGCCATGGTGAACCAATGCTGGCACGGTGTGCACATAGTGCAGCCGCCCTGCAACGCGGCCGCCTTCATCCGTGTGACGATGGATGAGAATAGGGAATTTGCCTCCGAACTGATCACGCCCCTTGCGCGGGCGATAACGAAGCCTTGGGAACAAAAGCTGTATGATGAGCTGAACCTTTGGCTGGATACGCCCATCGGCAGGCTGTCGCGTGCCGTGTGGCCGGAAGAGAAACTCACCATGGCGCTGCATGGTTCGCCGATCGCGGATTTGATTAACCTGGTGCAACTGGACGCGAGCGGCGCCGAGCTTTCCTGCACGGCGCTTGGCAACGAACTGCGCGGGTTTGACAGCGCCGTAACCGTGCGCGACGTGGTGGCCAGCTACGTTTATGCTAACACGCTTGTTGTGCTCGAGGTTACGGGCGACGTTCTTAAAAAGGCGCTGGAACAATGCGCCACCTACTTTGCCGTGGAAAGCGATGGCGGGGTCACGATCGGCGAAAAATTCCTGCTGCCCAAAGAAGCGCATTATAATTACGATTATTATGCTGGCATTGAGTATACGTTCGACCTGCGAAACCCCGCGGGTAACCGCGTAACCAGCCTCACACGCAAGGGCGTGTCCGTGCGGGACGACGAGGTTTTTACCCTGGCCATGAACAATTACCGAGCGACAGGCGCGGGGGATTTTGACTTTTTTGCCGATTGCAGGCGCGTAAGGGAAATCCAAACGGAGATCAGCGAATTGATTTTAAACTACTTAAGCGCTCGCACGACCGTAGAGATTCCTCGGCAAAGACCCTATCGCGTAATCCTGCCGAACGGCAGCTTGGCATAAAAGAAAGCGCGTGGGGCGGCGTACGGCATGTACGCCGCCCCCGCGGCTATCATAGCGGATGAAACGAACAAAGATGCGTATTTGCTTTACCAGGCGCGCCTGCGCTGCGTTTCAATGGCGTGTGCGGGGCACATTTCCTGACAGCAGAAACAGGAAATGCAGCCTTTATTGGCGATAACGGCTTTCCGCTCCTGAATTTTGATAATCTGCTTGGGGCAGGATTCCGCGCAACGTCCGCAGCCGATGCAGCGTTCTGTATTTACGACGGGATAGGTTCGCTTTCGACCGAAGAAATGGTGGAACAACCCGTTGATGGAGAAAAACCGTTCTCCTTTGGTAATCGCGTCCGGCAACAGGAAAGGCGGGTCAGCCGCGACAAGGGGATCGCCTGTCAACTCGACGGCTGCCGGGTCACTCAGGCTGCGTTTGCGCGCATAGCGCAAGGTTGGCGCCATTGTGGGGCGCAGGGCCATCAGCGACGCGGCGGCTTCATCTAGTGTATAAACGCAGCGCGAGGCCAGCGTATAGCCCATCAGCCGAATTTTACCGCCACCCGGGCCGTTGCCCTCCATGCACTCCACGGCATCCAAAAACGTAAGCGCAGGTTTCACGACCAGCGATAAATCCAGCAGGCGGTTT
Organism: Christensenellaceae bacterium; assembly: GCA_017881705.1. GTDB lineage: Bacteria > Bacillota > Clostridia > Christensenellales > Aristaeellaceae > CAXXOK01. The sequence goes on along the minus strand of JADGQP010000101.1, from coordinate 6,498 downwards.
GAAAAATCTTCGATGTTCGGGTTCAGGCAATGCTGCTCGGTCTTGATAATCCCAGGGATGCAGCCGAACAGGTTTTTTACGCCTGCGCTCATCACGGTAAGGCCGTGGGTTTTCAGCTTGGGGCAGTTGATGATAAAATCCGCATCCATTACCGGACGGATTAAGGCAAACCCGCCCGCCTCGCCGGTGGCGGTGTTCAAGTTAAGTTCCGCCAATTCCGAAAGCGGCAGATACCAGCACGCGGCATAGACTTTTTTAAGCGACGCGGCCGTATACACACCGCCCGGACTGTCCGCAATCAGTATATGTTTTGCGCCCAGTTCCCGCAGACGGCGGATGAGCGCGCGTAGCACCGCGGGGTGGGTGGTAACGCCAAGGGACGGGTCACGCCCCGCCAACAGGTTGGGTTTGAGCAGCACGCGGGTGTCCGGCGTAATATCCGCCTCCACGCCTAACGCCTCAAAGTGCGCGCAAACAGCCTGGTATAGCGCCTCGTCCTCATATTCGGGAACGCGCCGAACGGAAACTACGGGCATAAAACACCCTCCTTTCGTACAAACCGTTTATGCCTTGTCTTGGGAACCGAAAAGCCGCATTTTTGCCTCCGTCGCTAGGCGAATCGCTTCCACCTGGTAAGGAATCAGGTCGGTCAGCACGTTCTTTTTCTCGGCCAGAGCCGTACGCGCGCCTTGCGCGCCAGCCAGGTTAAGATCCGTAAATATGTTGATTTTGCTGATGCCGCAGCGAATGGCGCGGCGAAAATCCTCGTCTGTCAGTCCACTTCCGCCGTGCAACACCAGCGGCGTGGATATCCGTTGGGCGATGGTTTGGATGCGCTCAAAATCCAGCTTCGGGGGAAACCGGTACGCGCCGTGCGCCGTGCCTACGGCGACGGCCAGCGCATCCACGCCTGTACGGGTTACGAAATCGCTCGCCTGCGCGGGGTCGGTATAATAATCTTCGGGATGGCCCTCTTGCTCATCGCTTGAGCCCTCAACATTGCCAACGTGCCCCAGCTCCGCCTCAACCGTCGCCCCGAAGGCGTGCGCAATAGCCGTAAGCTCGCGCACGTTGCGGAGATTATCTTCGTAGGGGAGGGTGGAACAGTCGTACATAACGGAACTGAAGCCGTATTTCAGAGCCGCCAGGGTGTTTTCAAACGTAAGGCCGTGGTCGTAATGCAGCACCACGGGCACCGCTGCGCGGCGCGCCATGGGCAGCAGAAAGTCGGCTAAATTTTGCAGGGGGCCGAAAGGCAGCAGCACTTCGGCTGTGCCGATGATCACCGGCGAGCGAAGCGCCTCGGCTGCGGCAAGCACGCCGCGTGCCATTTCCAGATTAACGGTGTTAAACAGACCCACGCCATAACATCCGCGTTTAGCGGGCGCGAGTACGTCGTTTAGGGTTGCGAGCATAGGGGGAAACCTCCTTCATGTCGACTATTCGGCAGCGGTGGAAACGGTAGTCCAACCCTGGGCGATGCGCCTATCCAGCTGGGCGAGTGAAGGTACGCCGCTTAACGCGTCGCACGCTTCCACGCAGCAGGCACCGGCGGCTGCCGCGCGCCGCGCGCAGGCCTCCGGCGGAAGACCCGAAAGCAGTGATGCCAGAAACGCGGCGATGCTCACGTCCCCCGCGCCTGTGGCAGATACCACCCGTTCCGGCCGGAAGGCTGGCTGAAAGCCTGAGCGCGAAGCCCAAGCGGCAATATCCAGCGGGAACGGCATGGTTGCTAGCGCGCTTTTTTCCGCGATGCGGTACAGCAGCCCGCGTGCGCCGCATTTAACGACCGCGATCTTTGCGCCCAGCGCAAGGATTTCCTCCGCTAAAGGCGAAACATCTGTGGCGATATCCAGGCAGGCGGTCACGTCCCGTCCGTTCGCGCGTTCCAGCCATTGCGCGTGCTGGGTGGGCGCGAGCATCGCGCACAGTTCCTCGGCGCTGGGCAAAAAGCAATCCACGGCGGGCAAAACGTTGCGTAAAAACGCGGGCCAGTCTACACGCGCGGCTTCCGAAGCAGGGTCGATCGCTGTCATGTCCAGCGAGGTCGCAAGCCCCAGCCCGTGCGCGCGTGTAAACAGGCGTCTCAGCGGCTCGCCATGGTCGCGGTATAGGGCGGGCATCAGCGACGGATAGCCAAAATGCAGCAGTTTCGCGCCTTTAAGCGCCTCGTCCGGTACGTCCGTGTCCAAAAAACGCTCGTTCGCGCCCGCGTGATGTAAAAAAATCCGATCCACATCCGGCGGCGCGAGCACCACGGAGTAGGAGGTTGCGCTTTGCGAGTCCTCAATTAGTGCGCAGTCCGCGCCGGAAGCAAGCGCCGCGTCGCGGATGAGTGCGCCAAACGCGTCCATGCCCACGCGCGCAATCAGCCGCGTGGGTACGCCCAGCTTTTGCAGCGCCAGGCCGGCATTGGCCACGCAGCCGCCTGTGTGCACATCCGCGGGGCCTACGTGCACCAGCCGCCCCGGCCGAAGCAGGGCGCCCAAATCGCACCCGCTTTGCAGCGCGGGCGTGATATCCAGGCAGATGTGCCCCGCGACGACCACCATAGGGAAAACACGGCTCATAGGCACACCTCCAATTTTTAATAATATTTGCGGGCCGCGCACGGCCCGCGCTCGAAGTATTAACATTCGCCAAACAGCGCGGCCTTCCTTGCCGGCCGGCAGAATTTCGTCAGGGTAAAAAAGCGCCCGCGCGATGCAAAATTCGCGCGGGACCCCAAAAAGGAATGTAATCAGGTTTCAAGGCATCGGCATGGGCATACCGCTGTGCAGTTATTCATAATCCACTACATTGACCCAGTGCATTAACAGTTCCCGCTCCTGCGGATTGCCTTTCACGATCTGGCTTGCGGCTACGATGGGGATCCATTTCTGCACATACTGCCTGGCGGTATCGCTCTTTTTGCAAAATAGGTTCAGGTAACTTTCTGCGCCCTCGATATCCCCGTCCAGCCAGAAGAGCAGATAGGTGCGAGCCGCGTCGGCGGAGGCGTTGCCTTGCGTGGCATGCGCCCAATCCAGGAGGAAGGCTACACCGTCGTCACGGATAATAATGTTCTTGGGGTTAAAATCACCGTGGCACAGCTTGTTATGCTTGGGCATTCCATCCAGGCGCGTGTGCAGTTCGTAACGGGTGGTTGCGTCCAGTCCGCTCTGGTTGATTTTTCGGTTCATCTTGTCCCGTAGAAGAGTCATTAACGGAGAGGTCTGCGCGTGTACCTGCAGTTGCAGCTCCACAAACAGCTCCATGTATTCGGCTTTTTTCTCCGGATGATCCTGCATCAGCTGTGCGAGCGTTTGACCGGCGATATAATCGCTGACGATCGCCCACTTTCCGTCCACTTTGGTTACTTCCTGTAGCGTGGGCACGTGAAGGGCCGTTTGTTCCGCGCGTGCCTGGTTCAACGCTTCGTTCAGTATATCCGCCTTGCTGTAATCGTCGTCGAACACTTTTACGGCCAGGTTTCCGTCGCGGTAGACCGTTTTATGGGTACGCACCGCGATTACCTTATCCAGCTTCATTGCGTTCCCTCCCTTAACCGTTTATTTCTTTTCGCCATAGTAGGCATTCAGGTACATTTGCTTAATTTCGCTCATCAGCGGGTAACGCGGGTTGGCGCCGGTGCACTGATCGTCGAACGCAAGCTCGGTCATGGAGTCCAGACTGTTGAGAAAATCCTGTTCATCCACGTTATAATCACGGATCGTTTTTTGAATGCCGATTTTAGCTTTCAGCTCGTCTACAGCGGCGATCAAGTGTTCCAGCTTCTCCTCGTCGGTGCTGCCGCCAAGCTTCAGTTCGTCGGCCACCATGGCATAACGGGCCAGCGTGTGCGGATGGTCGTATTGCGGGAAGGTGCCCATCTTGGCGGGCGCTTCGGCAGCGTTGAAACGCAGCACCTCATCGATCAGCAGAGCATTGGCGATGCCGTGCGGCAGGTGATGGAACGCGCCCAGCTTGTGTGCCATGCTGTGGCACACGCCCAGAAAGGCGTTGGCGAAAGCCATGCCTGCTATGGTGGCGGCGTTGGCCATTTTTTCGCGGGCGACAACATCGTTGGGGCCGTCGTTATAGGCGCGGGGCAGGTACTCGAAAAGCATTTTGAGCGCCTGCAGCGCCAGACCGTCGGTATAGTCGGTCGCCATCATGCTGGCGATCGCTTCCAGGCAGTGGGCCACGGCGTCGATGCCGCTGGCAGCGGTGAGGCCTTTGGGGGCGTTCATCATCATATCCGCGTCCACAATGGCCATGTTGGGCAGCAGTTCGTAATCCGCCAGGGCATATTTAACGCCGGTGGTTTCATCTGTGATAACGGTAAACGGGGTTACCTCACTGCCGGTGCCCGCGGTGGTGGGGACGGCGATGAAGTACGCCTTCTGGCCCATCTTGGGGAAGGTATAAATACGCTTGCGGATATCGCTGAAGCGCATGGCCATATCCATGAAGTCCGCTTCGGGATGTTCGTAGAGTACCCACATGATCTTGCCGGCGTCCATAGCGCTGCCGCCGCCTATGGCGATAATGCAGTCCGGCTGGAAGTCGCTCATGGCTTTCGCGCCGGCGCGGGCGCAGGCTAGCGTGGGGTCGGGTTCAACGTCGAAGAAGCAGGTATGCTGTATGCCCATTTCGTCCAGGCGATCGGTAACGGCCTTGGTATACCCGTTTTTATACAGGAAAGAGTCGGTGACGATAAAGACTTTCTTTTTATCCAGAACGTCTTTAAGCTCGCGCAAAGCCACGGGCAGGCAGCCCTTTTTAAGATAGATTTTCTGCGGCGTGCGGAACCAGAGCATGTTCTCTCTCCTCTCGGCGACGGTTTTAATGTTGAGCAGCTGTTTTATTCCGACGTTTTCGCTTACGGAGTTGCCGCCCCAGGAACCGCAGCCCAGGGTGAGGGAGGGCAGGAGTTTAAAATTGTACAGGTCGCCGATGCCCCCCTGCGAGGACGGGGTGTTGACGATGATTCGGCAGGTTTCCATCCTTTGGGTAAAGCGCGCGAGCTTGTCCTTCTGGGCACGGGGGTCCAGGTATACACTCGCGGTATGGCCGTGGCCGCCATCCTCAATCAGGCGTTCGGCCTTATCCATGGCGTCGTCAAAGTTTTTCGCTTTATACATGGCTAACACGGGGGAGAGCTTCTCATGCGCGAATTCTTCGCGCATGTCCACGCTTTCCACCTCACCGATCAGCACTTTGGTGGTTTCGGGCACCTTTACGCTAGCCATTTCCGCGATTTTTACCGCGGACTGGCCGACGATCTTCGCGTTAAGCGCGCCGTTGACCAACAGGGTCTTGCGCACTTTATCGGTTTCCTCACCCCGCAGGAAATAGCAGCCTCGCGCGGCAAATTCGTTTTTCACCTGAGCGTAGATGCTTTCCAGCACGATCACGCTCTGCTCGGAAGCGCAGATCATACCGTTATCGAAGGTTTTAGAGTGGATGATGGAGTTGACGGCCAGCAGGATATCGGCGCTGTCGTCGATAATGGCGGGCACATTGCCAGGGCCCACGCCCAGCGCCGGTTTGCCGCTGGAATAGGCGGAATGCACCATGCCCGGGCCGCCGGTTGCAAGGATGCAATCGCATTCCTTCATCAGCAGGTCGGTCAGGTCCAGGCTGGGCATATCCACCCAACTGATAATGCCTTCCGGCGCGCCGGCTGCTACCGCCGCGTCCAGCACAACCTTCGCGGCCGCGATGGTGCAGTTTTTAGCGCGCGGGTGTGGGGAAAGGATAATCCCGTTGCGTGTTTTAAGTGCGATCAGCGTTTTAAAAATCGCTGTGGAGGTCGGGTTGGTGGTGGGGATTACAGCGGCGATCACGCCAAGAGGCTCGGCAATCTTGGTGATGCCGTAAGCCTCGTCCCGCTCAATAACGCCGCAGGTTTTTTCGCTGCGGTAGGCATTGTAGATGTATTCGGAAGCAAAGTGGTTTTTAATCACCTTATCTTCCACAACGCCCATGCCGGTTTCGGCCACGGCCATTTTCGCAAGCGGTATACGCTCGCGGTTGGCGGCCATGGCAGCCGCGAAGAAAATTTTGTCCACCTGTTCCTGGGTAAACTCGGAGTAGGCCTTCTGCGCCGCGCGTACCAGCGTAATGGCTTCCTCCAGGCTCCCGATGCTATCTATCGTCATATGAGTGTTCGTCATTTCATCCAACCCCTTTCTGGTTCGTTAAAAGTTTTACATATTGATAGGGAAATGGCAAATATAACCTTTGCATGAGGGCATGTTAGCAATGATATGTAAAACGTTAACAAGGGAAAACAGTAATGAAAGTCTTATGAAACAAAGCGTTTGTCGCTAATGACCGGCGGAGAAACGCGAAAAGTGATGGAAAAAACGGCAAATAAACATACCACAAACTAGTATGTCAAGCTGGACAGTTCCTTTTGCACCTGCGCGATCTGGCTTAAAAACAGTTCGTCCATGGGGGAAAGTAAAACCTGTTTGCGGTAAATAAGCACGTCTTTGTGCTGCACAGGGT
>JADGQP010000100.1 GCA_017881705.1 Christensenellaceae bacterium | reverse complement strand
CGAAAGGCTGACCCCGCTTGGATAGTTCTTTATATGGCCGGCCAGCAGGCCGTAAATCTCCAGCATGGAAATGGCCCCGTCCAGCGCGGATTTTTCTTGCCCGATGGGGTTGCGTATGGCGGTCATCTTGGCGGCACAGGGTGTGATGAAAAAGCAGCCCACTTCTTCCGGAGGCACGCCATGTTTCTGGCAAAACTCACGTTTGGCCACCATAGCGGCTACTTCCATAGGCTGGCGCATATCGATGATATGCGAGATCAGCTCGGGAAAGCGCACCTGAATCAGCCGCGTAATGGCCGGGCAGGCGGAGGAAATAACGGGATAATCCTCGGGAGTCATGCTGCGCATCCGTTCCCGAATCGCGCGGGTTACGATATCCGCGCCTGTGGCCACCTCAAACACATCATCAAAGCCCATGTGTAAAAGGCCTTCCAATATTTGCGAAGGGTTTGCCAGGCGTTTGAACTGCCCGTAGAGCGACGGCGCGGGCAGCGCGATTTTGTATTTGAAGCGGTTAATGGTCGCCAACGGATCGGTCAGCGCGTACTTGGCGTGGTTTTCGCACACGCGTATGCACTCGCCGCAGTCGATACAGCGCTCGTCGATGATGTTCGCGCGCCCGCCGCGCACACGAATCGCCTCGGTCGGGCAACGTTTTAAGCAATTGGTGCATCCCCGACATTTTTCCTTGTCCAGCCGCACGGAGTGAAACCGTTTTTCTTCCATTCCAGGAACCTCGCTTCCCTGTGAAAGCCGCCTTAGGGTTGGCGGCGATTATCCTAAAAACTAACTCTTGTTGAGATGAAACCGCATCCGGATCAGCGTGCCTTTACCGACTTCGCTTTCGATATGAAAATCGTCCGCGTTTCGTTTCATGTTGGGCAGGCCCATGCCCGCGCCGAAACCCAGATTGCGCGCTTCCTCGCTCGCCGTGGAGAAACCTTCCTGAAGCGCCTGGTTAATATCGGGTATGCCCGGGCCGCTGTCGTTGGAAACCAGGGCGATCTCGGTGGGCGTCATCGTGAGCGTCAGCTGCCCGCCGTGGCTGTGAATAATCAGGTTTAGTTCCGCCTCGTAACTGGCTACGGCGATTCGCCTCAGCACGCCGCTGTCCACCCCAAGCTGCTTTAGCTTGCGCTTGATTGCCGCGGAGGCGTCGCCCGCCGTGGTATAATCCTGTGCCGTCACGCCGTACGTGTCCGCCAGTGAAAATTCCTGCATGTTGCTCTCCGTCCGTTAAGCGCCCGCTCAGCGGTCGCGCTGATCGAGGCACTCACTGTTGCCCCGCATACCCGCCTGATATAAAAGACCGCAGGTCGTAAAGGTTGTGAAGGCTGTCGTCAGTACGACGATGCCCGATTCGCGGGCTTCCTGCAGCACATCGTCGCCCGGGATCTTCCCGCGCGCAAACACGATACAGTGGATATCCAGCATACTTGCCGTGCGCACCACGTGCACATTGGTCAACCCGGTAATCAGCAACGTCTTCCCCTTCACAAAGGCAAGCACGTCGCTCATCAGGTCAGAACCGCACGCTGTGCTGATCTCCTGGCTCAGCGCATCTTCTCCGCAGAGCACCCTCGCTTCCAAAATACCGATAATATCTGAAATCGTCATTGTTTTCTCCCCCGTTCGTACTGCCGGTTGGTTCGTGTAAAGCGGACAGAAAGGTGTTATGGCCGAGACGCCGTGCGCCCCATATGCGCCGCTTCCGGCTGCGATAGCACCATAGCCCTTGAAGCGCATGAAAAAATCTGTTACGATGGTGCGGGTATATTATACCTTTTTGGAGGCGCGACATGCAATACCATCTGGACACGATTCCCGTATGGGAAGCTATGGAATGGAAAAGCGAGTGTCCGCTCTGTTCGCTGGAACACAAGACCGAGCTGGAGGAGATCGACCGCACCCTCGGCGCGAGCGTGATGGAACCGGACGTGCGCGTTCGCTTTAACGAGCGCGGTGCGTGCCGCAGGCACCAGCAAATGCTTTTCAACGGCCCCAATAAACTCGGGCACGCGCTGCTGATGGATTCCCACGCGAAGGAACGCCTTGCGGCGCTTCAAAAGCTCCAGGCCGCGACGAAGGCGCGAAAGAACATAAAAGTCCGTTGGTTTGGCAGGGACGATACAACGGAAACTACGGCCGCGCAGTTGAAACGCCTAACCGATCGCTGCGTCGTATGCGAGGCGATGGATACGCATATGGCTCGCTACCTTACAACCTTTTTGCATCTTTGGAAAACGAGCGCGGATTTTCGCGCCGTATGGAAGGATTCCAAAGGAGTATGCCTGCCCCACCTGCAACAGCTTCTGGAGACTGCCCGGGGGACGTTGTCGGCACACGAACAAAACGAGTTCGCTTTCGAGGCGCTCGACTTTTTAACGCGACGTTTGGCCGATGACGAGCGCGACCTCAGCTGGTTTACCCAAAAGTATGATTACCGCAACCAGGCGCAGCCATGGGGTGAAAGCAAAACGGCCGTAGAACGCACGGTCAACTGCCTGCGCGGTTGGTGCGTGGGTACGGAGCCTTATACGGCGCCTAAGTAAACGCCGTTTTTATTCCTCTTCCTCCGCAACGTAATGTTCCAGCTTTATGCCGGCTTCGTTAAACACTTCCAGCGCAAAGGGATCGGGGTATGCCTGCTCGTAGATCACGCGCTTGATGCCGACGTTTACGATCATCTTCGCGCATACCGAGCAGGGCTGGTGGGTGCAGTAGATGGTTGCGCCATCGATGGAAATGCCCAGTTTTGCCGCCTGAATAATTGCGTTTTGCTCCGCGTGGATCGCGTAGCACAGCTCCGTACGGGTGCCGGATGCGATGCCCAGTTTGTCGCGCATGCACTCTCCCCGTTCGCGGCAGGTTTTTAGCCCCGCCGGCGCGCCGTTGTAACCTGTGGTCATCATGCGTTTGTCCTTCACAATCACCGCACCTACGGAACGCCCAGCACGGTAACAACTGGACCACTCGGATATCAACCGCGCCATCTTCACAAAACGACGATCCCACTTATCCATTTGCTTTGCCCCTTTCACGGGCTTTTTTTGCATTATACCAGATTTCAATCCCGAATGCACGGGCGCTTGCGAACGATCTTTCGTAGTTATGTGGTTGAATCTGAAAGTCAGGCAGGCTGCAGCGCAACGCAGCGGCATAGTACTACCACAAGAGCGCCGCAAGGTCGGGGCTCACGTTTTATTGGTGAATTATAATGATTTCTTTTCATATAGGCGACGGGGTTCTTCTGCCGCTTACCGCAGCGGTTTCCCGACAGTGTCGCCGCCATAGATGGCGCGCAGTTCTCCGGTTTCCGTGTTGTCCGTATTCAGTACATTTAGTATAGGCATGCACCGAAGCCCTGGGGCAGCGTTTCTTACCGCCTCCAACAATAAAAGGTACGGCGGTTGTTCCGGCTTGGAGCATACCAGCCGCGCCAGCTTAGGTTCCAACCGGCATGCGCGCAGCACATCCGATAATTCAAGAATTCGCGCCGCGGGAAAACAAAGCCATAACCGACCGCGGTTTTTAAGGATAACAGCGCAGGCTTGCACCAATCGCGCAAGTCCGTCCTCCGTTTCATGGCAGGCTTGCCGTCGCGAGCCGTTTTGGCTGACCGGCCCGTTTCCTTGTTTTCCGAAAGGTGGGTTGCACACCACAGCGTCCACGCTTTGGGGTCCGAGTACGGCGACGGCGTTTCGCCAATCTTCCTCGATCACCTGCACACGGTCGGCAAGCCCGTTCATCTCCATATTTCGCCGCGCTAAATCCGCCATGACCGGGTCTTTTTCAATCGCAAAAAAGCGGGCGGTCGGCTCACGCTGGCTCATCAGCAGCGGCAATACGCCGCTGCCTGTGCCCATGTCCGCTACCCGATCGTTGGGCTTGATGCGCGCAAAATGCGCAAGCAGAACCGCGTCCATACCGAAACGGTAGCCGTTTTTCTTTTGAATCAACATGAGCCCATGATTCTGCAGATCGTCCAGCCGTTCATCGGCATTCAGCTCGTGTGGGTTATTCAATCAGGGTCAGCCCTTCTGTACGGCAGAAGCCTTGCTGTTCAAGATACTGTACCTCGCACCATTCATCGCCCTTGCGCAGTACTGCCACATGACTGTCGGCAGGCATGGCCATTAGGCTGGTGGATTGTTCGGAGCAAGCCGACCACAGCGGAAGGGTCGTTTCCCCCTCCGTGGGCGTAACCGTCGCGCACAGATCCGTTAACGGATCTTGCAGGGTCGGGTCTTCCGCGAACAGCGTTTGCCCGTCGGTAGTGCCGGAGGAATCGCCCGAAGCTGCAGCCGTGACATTCGAGGTTCCGCCATCCGTAGTCTGGCTGTCGTTTGTGAGCTCGGTTGGCTGCGTGGTCGTAATATAGGCCGACGACGCATAACCGGTATAGGTGCCGTAGGTTACGCTGCACCAATCGCCATCCTCGTTTAGTAGCTGCACCTGAGAAAGCCTGGGGATCACAGTTACGATGGCCGCAGAGGAGGAAGCCGTGGCGCGCAGGTTAAGCGAGCCGGACGGGGTAACCACCCATGCAACGGTTGCGGTTGCCGTATCGTCGGACGAATCTTCGGCCGAGGGAACCTGATCTGTAAATTGGAGGTATGCTGTCTGCACATAACCCGTTACCATGCCATAGGTAACGTGGCACCAGGTTTCTCCTTTTTCTAAAACTGTCACGGTCGCAAGCCTGGGGATCGCGGCGAGAATCGCGGCGTCGGCAGCCGCGTTTTCCCGTAAATTTAGCGAGCCGGAGGCTGTGTATACCGTTGCGGCATCAGCCGATGCTTCGTTTGTGTCCGTTGTTGTGGTATCCGAGGGTTCGGCAGCATCCGCCGCAGTGGTATCTGATGGTTCGGCAATACCTGTCGTAGTCGTGGAAAAAGTCAGGTAGGTATTCATCACGTAGCCAGTAAACCCGTTATAGTTGGTTTGCGTCCACGCGGTCAGCTTTTGAAGCACTGTCAGCGTCGCACCGTTGGGAATCCGCGCCAGAATGTTGCTGCTGGACGATGCCTCTGCACGTAAGTTGAGCGTTCCGGATGTAACTGTGACCACCGCGGTCTGCGTTTCAACAATCGTGTCCGTGGTATCGGTCGAGCCGTTGTTG
>JADGQP010000099.1 GCA_017881705.1 Christensenellaceae bacterium | reverse complement strand
GAAGGCCGGGATATCCTGTTTATCGCCTTTTCCAGCCAAATGTCCTCCACCATCAACAACGTGTTCGCCGCAAGCGACGAACTGCTTAAAAAGTACCCCGAACGCCGCATCCTGGTGGTGGACACGCTGATCATTTCTGCGCCGATGACGCTGCTCTTGCACAGCGCGTACAAAATGTACGAACAGGGGCAAGGCATGGACGAGATTGCCCAATGGGTGCTGGACAACCGCATGCGTGCGCAGTCCTGGCTTACGGTGGACGACCTGAAATACCTCAAACGCGGCGGGCGCATCAGTTCGGTCGCCGCCACCATGGGCACGATGCTGGACTTGAAGCCCATAATTGTTGTGAACCGCGCAGGCTCCATGGTCGCGGTGGATAAGGTGCGCGGCCGAAAGGCGGCTCTGCGCTACCTTGCGGATAAAACCGCCGAGAACATGGAAAACCCCGCTGAACAGAACCTGATCATCCTGCACGCCGACGCCAAAGAGGACGCCGACCGGCTGGAAGCGCTCATCCGCGAGCGCGTGCCGAACCTGAAAAGCGTGGAACAGTATTTTGTAGGGCCGGTGATCGGCGCGCATTGCGGGCCGGGAACCGTTGCCAGTTGTTTTTTAGGCAAGGTTCGCCCGTATTAAGAGCGGCTCCATAGCGCAGTAAAACCGCCGAGCCTTCCGGTAAAACGGAAAGGTTCGGCGGTTTTGGCGTTCGTGGGTTTATGCCCATTCAAAACAGGAATGAGTGTTATTCGATTTGCGCGGTGTAGGATAAAAGCGTAACGGAAGGCGTGTCGAACAGCCGCCCGGACATGGGGTAGATTTTGCTTACGCCGATGCCGCCGCCGACGTACTGGTTGAGGCTGTTGATCCGCTGCATTCCCAGGATGCCCGCGTCGCCCGGGAACCAGCCTTTCTGCGGCACGTAAATCGGCCCCAGAGAGCCAAGCCGCCACTGGCCGCCGCAATAGTGCCCCGCCAACACCAGCGACAGGCGGCGGAAGCTGAAAGCGACGGTTTCATCCGCCCACTCCACCATTTCACGCACATAATCCGCTTCCAGCGGCACATGGGTAAGGCCGATCTGCAGATCATCCTTATTCATCGCTTTCACAGCCTGGGCGCACGCGGCCATCGTTTCCAGCTGGTAGCTCACCGCTCGATAGTTCGCCCCGCCCTGGGTATCGTACTGCTGTCCGGCGGTTTCCAGGTCCGTCTTCTGGCGGGTCAGCGTTTCCTGCATATTGTTCATATCCACGCTGTACAGGTATTCCGGCGTAAACCACACCGTCTGCTTATCCACGGCCTGACTTACCGGCCTGTCCAGGTAGGTGCCGCCCGCCGCCTGCGCCGCGCGAACCCATTGCGCCAGAACCTCGGTATCGCCGTGCGGTTCGGACTGCACCGGCGCGGGGTCCTCGTCGCCGGCGATAAAATACACCGGCACGTCCGCCTTGATCTGCCGAAGCGTCTTAATCAGCGCCACCAGCGGGGTATAATCCCCCGATTGGCCAACCATGTCCCCCGTCATCGTTACGGCGGAAAACCCTTTGCCATACAAAAGCGTGCGCCACAGATCCCCGTCCAGCCCGCGCTCGTCGCCCTGCAGGTCGGATATTTCCAAAACCGTAAAATTCTCCAGATCCTTGTTCAGCGACATGACGCGCACCTTTTCGGTGAGCAGGTCGGTCTTGCGGTTGGTCGCCGCGTTGGTTAAAAGGCACAGCACCACCGCGGCGAAAAGCAGCGACAGCACCAGAATCAGGCAGCCTGGGCCGCGCCGTTTCGTTTTTTCCGGCGCGAAGATATAGTAGTCTTGTTTTCGGCGCATATCCCAACCCCCAATATGTTATGTTTTAATTATAAACTCCCCGCAGCGGGCGGCCGTTACGCCTTTCTTATCTTTGTATTACAATTCCGCGCATCCCTGCCGACGTATGGACAGGCAGGGCGGAATATGATATAAAGATACCGCTGGAAGTGTGTGAACGCAAGTGCTGCGCTGCGGCGAACCGAAAGAAAAGTGGAAACGGAGGTGCGCCATGGCGTTAAAACGTTCCTACCGCGCTCTGCGCGGCCTGGTGCGCGTTTGTACGCATCGGATGCGCACCGAGTGGACGCTGCCTTTTACGGACGAACCTTCCGTTTTTATCTGTAATCATGCCGGCGCGATGGGGCCCATCCATATTTGCGCCCGTTTTCCCTATGCCGACTGCCTGCACCCCTGGATGAACGCGCAGGTGCTCAACACCCGTGAAATTCCCGCGTATGTCCGGCAGGATTATTGGTGGCGCCCCGATTCCCGCTTCGCGCCCCTGCTGTCCCATACGCTGCCCTATGTGGCGGCGGCACTATTGCCCCCTATCCTGCGCACCGCGCCCACCGTGCCAGTTTACCACGACGCGCGCCTTGTGCGTACGCTGCGCCAGAGCCTGCGCGTTTTGCAGGGCGGCGAGCACCTGGTGATTTTTCCGGAGCAGCCGTCCGGACACGGCGAACACTGTCAGGAGCTCAACCGCGGATTTTTGCAAATCGCCCCCGCATACGCGCGCGTCGCAGGCAAATCGCTCGCGTTCTGGCCCGTGCACATCGACCCGGAAGCGCGCGCGTTTTACGTGGGCGCGCCCCTGCGTTACGATATGAAGCGTACCCTGGATGCGCAAGCCGACGAATTGCTGGCCGGGCTTTCGCGCGGCATTTGGCCCGATTCTTATTTAGCGGATGGAAACGGCGGAAAATGACCCGCGGCGGTTGCCTCCTCACTGAAAAACGTGGTAAAATGAGGTGTTTTTGAAATCTGATACGGGGTACCGATACAGATAAGGAGCGACACGCCATTGCCAACGCGTGATAAGGGTCAGCCTTGGGCCAGCTCGCGGCGCGCGATGCTGGTAATGATGTCGCTGAGCACATTATACAACTATTTATATTCCATGTCGGTCAGCAGCGCCTATAATTTGCTGCCTATTTTAGGCGGCGCGCTTTTTATGTCCGGAGCGGTCGCCTCCGCCTATGCAAGAATGTTCCTCGGCAAAAATCGCAGAACCCTTCCCCGCAGGCTGCGTGTGGCGGGCACCGTACTGTTGGTGATCATGCTGCTGTTTTCACTGGCTGTGTTTGCCGTCTACCCAATATTCAGCACGACGCCGGTTGTTTGGGCACTGTTTGCGGTGGTATTGGCGCTTACCATGCGCGCTATTCTCGCTAGACGGCTTACGACGCACCGGATGCAGGGCCAAATCGGCCGCATAGCGTTCATTTTGCTTTATACGGCGCTGCAGGTGATCCCCGCGGGCGTGGTGGCGCTGCTGCTGTTTATGTCCCTGCCTACCGTGACCGCGTGGCAGACGCTGGGCGGCTACGGCCTTAGCGTGTTGCTGGAAACCTACAGCCTGTGGCGGGAAAGGGGCATGTTGCTGGCGGAATACAGCGATGACGGGTCGGATCCGCAAGACGTGGAACACACCGAGGTGGAATTGCGAACGCTGCACGCCTACGGCGCATACCAGCGCATGCACCTGCTGATACTGATGGCGCTGCAGGTGACGCTGGTGATGGTATATACGTTTATCGGCATTACGTCGGAGGCAATCATCACCTGCCTGGCGCTGACGGTCGGCTGCACGATCACCCTGCGCGAGGTGACGGACTGGATTTTGACCCATCTGAAACGCCGCCGTCCCGCGATGCTTCAACTGCTGCTGATCGGCCTATTTTTGTGGATGTACGGTCTGGTGTTGTTTTACCGTCAGCTTTCCAGCATGCCCAACCTGCTGCTGAGCTATCTGACGCTCGGCTTGTGCAGCAGCGGGCTTTCCGTAACGGTCACCTGCCTTGCGCAGATGGAATTGGAAATGACGGACGTGGCTGAGTACGGGCTTCAGAACCACATGATCGGCTATGACCGCATTCGCGCCGTATATACGGAGTTTGCGATTCTGCTGGGGCAGATGGTGGCGCTGTTGCTGCTGGCGGTGCTTTGTATGCCTGCTGTGGGGCTAAACTGGCAAACGCTGGACTTTACCGCGCTTTTTCAGAGCTTCCGGCCGCTGATGGTCGCCCCGCCGCTTCTGCTGCTGGTCGGCGCTATTATCAGCGTGCTGCACTTTCCGATGAACAACCGGCATTTTGAAAAGCTCCGCCGCTTCCTTACCCTGCATGACGGGGACAATCCGGCGCTGAAACGGCAGCTGGACGAAGTGGTGGTGAAGAAGCACAAAAACCGCTTCGGCGTAAAATTGATTGTGCTGCTGATTCGGCCCCTGTACTACCACAGGGTACGCGGGCTGGAAAATGCCGCCGGACACGAGGACGGCACGATGGTGCTGGTATGCAACCACGGGGAGCTGTACGGGCCGGTGGTGACCAACCTGTATGTGCCTATCAGTTTCCGCCCCTGGTGCATCTCCAGCATGATGGAGAAGGACGTGATTGTCCGCTATATCTATGAAAACACGCTGGTGCGCCAGAAATGGCTTCCCAATTGCCTTAAAATGCCGCTGACGCGGCTGCTCTGCCCGCTGTGCCTGTGGGTGTTCAACAGCCTGGAAGCCATTCCCGTATACCGCTCCAACCCACGGGAACTGATGCAGACATTCCGGCGAACCGTCGAGGCGATGCAGGCGGGGGACAATATTCTGGTGTTTCCCGAGCGCGGCGAGGCGGAAGCTCCCGGGCAAAAAGGATATGTTACAGAAGGCGTGGGAGACTTGTATACGGGCTTTGCCATGATCGCCCCCGCTTTTTACCAGAGAACGCACAAGCGCGCGGTGTTTGTGCCCATTTATGCAAGCAAACACCTGCGTACGCTGACTTTCGGGCAATGTGTCGAGTACAACCCCGACGCGCCCGCCACCCAGGAGAAGCTGCGTATTGTGAACGAGCTTACGCAGCGCATGGCGGCCCTTTACGCCGATGAACAGGCGGAGCTTGCCCGTCGCAGGCGGCTGCGACGGGAACATCTGCGGCGTCACCGCACGGTGCTCAAGCCTGAGGAACAGCGGGAGTTGGAGGCTTTGGAGCAGGAGGACGATGAACCGTCCGCGCTGGAACCGTCCATTACGGGCGGCACACAGAAATAGGCGGCCGAGTGTTGTTTGGTCTATCCATCATTTTATATTGTTTGCTTTGGCTGTTATAAAAGCCCTCAGGCAGGCTTGTTTTACGCTGGTGGCATGAGCATGTGTATTTCGGCGTTTATGCCTATCCTATCTGTTTTCCACCGGCCCCTCGTTTTGAGCTGCCCAGAGCTAAAACGGAAAGCCCGCCCCCAAACGCCGATGCGGATGGGAGCGGGCCTTTTGTAAACTTAATCTTGCGTCAGCAGGGTGTGAAGTTTTTCCACCGGGTTCCAGTTGCGCGCTGTCGCTTCCGGGAAAAGGACGGCGATTCTGGCCGCGGTTTTGGAAAGGCGCACGCTTCTTTGGCAAAGCAGGTAAATCACGCGTTCGCCGGGTGAAACCAAATCCCCTGCCTCCGTTTGGACAGCCAAACGTTCCAGCCGTTCCTTGTCGGGCAGGGTTTCCAGAAAAAATGCGTACAGGTGCTCTGTCTCCGGCTGCGCGGCCATAGCGGCGGCCACCTGCTCACGCGTGAAAGGCTGACCCCGCGCGATACGCGCCCACTCATCGGCGCTTATCAGCAGCGTACCGACATGAAAGCCGAACCGTTGGGTAAACGCATCCTTCAGGCGCGCAAGCGCCGTGTCCCGCGGCAGGTCCGTATCCAGCGCCGCGTTTCCGCTTTGCAGCAGCGTCCTGACGCGCGTAAAACCTGCTTGCTCCAGCGCCGAACGCAGTTCGGCCATCGGTACGGTATTTTTCCTGCCAACGTTGATTGCGCGAAACAGCGCTGCGTAACGCATATTCGCCCTCCCTGCCGAACCGTTAACCGTTTTTTGTGGTGAAATAATGGGTGTACTGCCCGCGGATCGCCTTCTCATCCACCGTATACCGGCTCAGGTGTTTCGCCACCAGCATGGAAGCCTCTTCCTTGTTGCCAGCGCGCACCGCGCGCAGGATCGCCTCGTGGTCGCCCACGATCTTGTTATCCTTCACCGTCGCCTGGCTCAGGCTGCGCATACGGTCAAAATGCAGCGACATGCTTTCCTGCAGGCGGTAGGTCTGCAGGCGGTTGGTCAAACGGTAGAACTCGCGGTGAAAATCGTTGTCCAGTTCCATCAATTTTTCGGGCAGCTGGTTTTCCAGGTAGAACCGCTGAAGCTTCACATTCGCTTCCAACACTGAAAAATCCAGCGTCGGCGCCATTTCGCAAGCCAGTTCGATAATCGCCTTTTCCAGCACCAAGCGAAGAAAACGGCTCTCGTCTACCATGCTGCAATCAATCAGCGCGATGCGACTGCCGCGCTGTGGCAGAATCTCAACAATGCGGGTTTTGCTCAATTCAATCAGCGCCTCGCGGATGGGCGTGCGGCTGAGCCCCAGCGCGGAAGACAGCTCGTTTTCGCTGAGCATCGTTCCCGGAGCCAGCGCCAGCGAGGCGATATTACGCGTGAGCATCCTCAGCGCGTAATCCCGTGCCGTTTCGCGCGCGTAACGCTCGGTGATATTCATGGCTGCGCCTCATTTTACCGTTGTGCTGGTTGTTGTGCAGTTGCCGCTCTCATTTTGATAGTTCTGTTCGATTGTATCACTGACATACAAGTGCGTCAATATACCAGCCGGGCTGGCAAGCCGTAATTGCCGCCTGTTTTGAACTGTTTATAATAGAGACAGCGAGGGCGCCGCGTTGAGCGACAGGCTGGCGCGGACGCCTTTTTGGTAACGGTAATATGCCGCGCTGCCGATCATGGCCGCGTTGTCCGTGCACAGGCCGATCTGCGGCATGCAAAGCGTGAACTTGTTTTCGTCGGCCAGCCGGGTCATTTGCGCGCGCAGCCGAAGGTTGGCGCTTACCCCGCCCGCCAGGCACAGGGTGGAAAGTCCGCTGTCCCGAAGTGCCAAAATGGATTTTTCGCAAAGGCTGTCCACGATTGCCTTTTGGTAGGACGCGGCCAGATCCGGCCCCGGCAGCGGCAACCCGCTCTGCTCCAACCTGTGGCAGGCATTGATGAATGCGGTTTTCAGCCCTGAAAAGCTGAAATCGTACCGGCCTTCGGGGTTGGGGCGTGGCAGCTTAAGGTACGTATCGTCCCCCGTTTCCGCCAGATGGCTCAACTGCGGCCCGCCCGGGTAGGGGAGGCCAAGCACGCGCGCGCCTTTGTCGAACGCCTCGCCCGCCGCGTCGTCCACCGTTTGCCCAAGCAAGGTATAGGTTCCGTAATCCTCCACGCGGATCAGGTGGCTGTGCCCGCCGCTGGCCACCAGACAGATAAACGGCGGCGTAAGCGAAGGATTGGAAAGAAAGTTGGCGCTCACGTGCCCTTCGATGTGGTTCACCGGCACCAGCGGCAGCCCTGTGGCGAAACTGAGGCCTTTCATGCAGCTTACGCCGGTCAGCAGCGCCCCAACCAGCCCGGGCCCGTAGGTCACGGCCAGCGCGTCCATATCGCTTAACGTTAGGCCCGCGTCGGAAAGGGCGCGGTCAATCACACGGTCGCAGGCGTCTACGTGCGCGCGGCTGGCAATTTCCGGCACTACGCCGCCGTACAGCGCGTGCACGTCCACCTGCGAAAAGATGACATTGCTGAGAATGTCGCGCCCGTTTTCCACCACGGCGGCCGCGGTTTCGTCGCAGCTGGATTCCAGCGCCAGAATACGCACCGCGTGCTTATTTTCACTCACCGAACGCTACCTCCCCTCAAAGCCGCGCGTGCTCCGGCTGCGTTTCACAGCCTTGTGAAGCGCGCGCGCCGCGAACGGCCACAATAACAACACCGCGGCGCCCCAAGCAAGTGATAGGGCTACGGGCCGAATATACACGGTAAAAAGCGCCTCCGGAAACAGCTGCATCACCGGCTCGCGTGCGTTAAAGATCCCGCCCGGAATAAACATGTAATGCAGCCAGGCCCAGAGCGCGTTAAAATCCAGCAACCCCCACAGGCCCAGCCCCACCGCTGCCAGAAGCGGAATCAGCGCGCCCAGAGTGTAACCGCGCGCCGAGAACCCGCACCCGCGGCCATGCCCCCTGCCGGTCAGCGCGCCGCCCAGCAGAAGCGCCAATGCCAGCGCCGCCGCGGCGACCACCGCCGCGCGCGTAAACCGTATACCTGTGCGCACCTGCGCCATATGTTCCAAAAAGGTTTCCGGCACCGTCAAAGGTTGGCTGTTCACCGTTACGTTCGGCTCCCACGCGGGCAGATCGCCGTTCAGATAACCTATTGTTCTGGCGACGAAGCGGTCGGCAGAGTCCTGATCCATCACGCCCGCCGCGACCACATAACGATCCACCGCGTACTGGAAAAGGTCCGCGCGCCGCGCGTTATAGACCGCCGCGCCTGCAATGCAGGCCAGCATGAGAAGCAGCCCAGCCGCGAAACACAGGGGAAAGGCGGCTCTGCGGCCTTTGCGGCCGTTATGCCCGGGCTTGGCTGCGGTGTAATCCGCCGCGGGGCAGGCGCTTTGCTGCGTCACGGGCGCCGCTCCTTTCTATAAAGCACGGTCAATGTTCCCTGTGAGCCAGGAGCAGCGCGGTATCGCCTTCCCGCCAAAGCATCCTAGCGTCGCCGAAACCGGCCAGGCGCAACAGCGCCAGTTCATGTTCCACCGTCAGCGGCGTATCGAAATGGACGCGTTCGCCGTTTGGATCGCTTTCCGTTTGGCGAAGCAGGTCGTACTGCGCGCGCAGCGCGGCCTCCTGCCCGTCGTCGGCAGCGAAATAATCACATTGCGCATACGCGCCGCCCACGCGCAGAGCGCCGCAGAGTTTACGCAACAGCGCCAGTTTTTCCGTTGGATTCAGATGATGAAGCGTCTGAAAAGAAACCGCAACGTCGTAAGCCTGCGCGCTCAGCTTCACCTGCGTGTAATCCTCGCGGATCAGCGTGAGCTTGCTGCCGGAGTATTTTTTGGCGCACTCGGTTAGCATATCCGCGCACAAATCCACGCCTGTGACCCCCACATCGGGAAAACGGCGAAAAATCGGCTCCAGTTCCAGCCCTGTGCCCACGCCCAGATCCAGCAGCGTAGCTACCTTCGCGGGCAGGGCCGCGGCCATATCCAGGTAGCCGCGCCGACAGCCGACCACGTCGTTTTGCATGTGGCTGTCATAACCGTCCACGCGTTTGCTGAAAAACTCCGCCATGGTCTCCAACGGTTGATTCGCCATGCGCTTACTGCATTTTCAGGTACGCCGTGATGAAGCCGGAAAGGTTGCCGCCCATCACATCGTCCACGTTGCCGCTTTCAAAGCCCGTGCGATGATCCTTCACCATGGTGTAGGGCTGGAAAACGTAGCTGCGAATTTGGCTGCCCCACTCGATCTTCTTCATTTCGCCCTTGATATCCGACATCTGATCTTCTTTTTCGCGCATTCTCTGCTCCATCAGCCGGCCTTTCAAAATGCGCAGGCAAACCTCGCGGTTCTGGATCTGCGAGCGTTCGTTCTGGCACTGCGCCACGATACCGGTGGGGATGTGCGTCATGCGTACGGCGGAATCCGTGCGGTTTACGTGCTGCCCGCCCGCGCCGCCGGAACGGTAGGTATCAATGCGCACTTCCTCCATGTCTATAGCGAACAGGTCGGTTTCCGGCAGGATGGGCGCCACGTCCAAAGAGCTGAAGCTGGTGTGCCGCCGGGCGTTCGCGTCAAACGGGCTGATGCGCACCAGCCGGTGCACGCCGCGCTCGCTGCGCAGGTAGCCGTAAGCGTTATCCCCTTCCACCTGAAAGGTCACGCTTTTAATACCCGCTTCATCGCCGTCCAGCATATCGTTCACCGTCACCTTGAAGCCCATGCGCTCGCAGTAGCGGGTGTACATACGGTAGAGCATCTGCGTCCAATCCTGCGCTTCGGTGCCGCCCGCGCCCGCGTGCAGGCTTAAAATGCAGTTGCAGTCGTCATATTCCCCGCGCATCAGCGATTCCAGCTCCAGCGCGTCCGCATCCGCCCGCAGGGCGGTCAGTTCGCTGTCGCACTCGCGGCTGATCTCATCGTCCGGTTCTTCCTTGAGCAGCGACAGCATCGCTTCCACGTCGTCGCAGCGGTCGTGCAAGTTCTGAACATGCTTCAGGCGGTTTTCGATATGGCTGACGCGGCGGCTCACCTCGGTGGAGCGCTCCAGATGGTTCCAAAAATCCGGTGCGTTCATCTCTTCCTTCAGTTCCACAAGTTCTTCCTGAAGGCGCGGCAGGTGAAGCGCCTCGGCTGCCTTGATAATGGTATCCCGAAGCGTGCCCAGCTCCTGTTGATATCGTTCGGTATCGACCATATAGGTTCTCCTTATTCGAAAAACTTGTGCATACAAAACGTTCCCCGCCCGCGGTGGCGGCCGGGGAACCCGGAAAAGGGGCGATCCCCTTTTCCAAACGCGGTTTAACCGGCGTTTTTACCGCAGCAATGCTTGTATTTCTTGCCGCTGCCGCAGGGGCAAGGCTGGTTGCGCCCTACCGCGCCCGGTTTGTTTTTATCGGTCGGCGCGCTGTTTTTTTTGGCCTGGCCGTTGGTATTGGCCTTATTTTCGCCGGAGAAGCCTTCCTGGGTTTTGCTGACATCCACTGCCTTACGGCGTTCCGGCAGACGCTCCACGCGGCTTTGGAACAGATGGCGCACGGTATCCTCACGGATCATGTGTACCATATCGTTGAACATATCGTAGCTTTCCGCGTGGTATTCCTTCACGGGGTCGCGCTGGCCGTAAGCGCGCAGGCCGATACCGTCGCGAAGATCGTCCATGGCGTCGATATGATCCATCCAATGGCGGTCAATCGCGTTAAGCAGCACCACGCGCTCAAACTCGCGCATGTCGATGCCCAGCGCAGAAAGCAGCCCCTCGCGCTCGACGTAGAAAGCGTCCGCGTCGTTATCCAGCAGCTTCACAAACTCCTTCGGATCGTCCATCTCCTTGACCTTTTCGGTGTAGCGGTCGAAGGTGCCGGGTTTGAGGCATAGCTTTTCCAGGTAATCCCGCGCGTCGTTCAGGCTCCAGTCAAAGCCGCCGTCGCCGGTGAAGTTGCGTTCTGCGGTGGAGTCGATCATGGCGTGTACCATGTTGATGACCGTTTCGCGCATGTTATCGCCCTTGAGGATATCCCGGCGCTGGCCGTAAATCAACTCGCGCTGCTTGTTCATAATATCGTCGTACTGCAGCACGGATTTACGGATGTCGTAGTTGTGACCCTCGATGCGTTTCTGCGCTGCTTCGATTTGCCTGGTGAGCATTCTGGCTTCCAGCGGCTCGTCGTCGCCCATACCCAGACGTTCCACCATCGGCGCGATGCGCTCGCTGCCGAACAGCCGCATTACGTCGTCCTCAAGGCTGATGAAAAACTGGGAGCTGCCCGGGTCACCCTGGCGGCCGGAACGGCCGCGCAGCTGGTTGTCGATACGGCGGCTCTCGTGGCGCTCCGTGCCGATAATGTGCAGCCCGCCCAACGCCATTACGCGCTCGTGCTCGGCATCCGTTTCCTTTTTAAACTCGGCGAAATAGCGGTTGTAGGTTTCGCGGGCCGCCAGCACATCGGCGGGCACATCCTCGTTATGGCCTACGGCCTCCATAATCAGCTCTTCGGCAAGCCCGTCCTGGCGCATTCTGCGGCGGGCCAGATAATCCGGGTTGCCGCCCAGCAGGATATCGGTGCCGCGGCCGGCCATGTTGGTGGCGATGGTAACCGCGCCGACCGAGCCCGCCTGGGCGATGATATCGGCCTCGCGGGCGTGGTTCTTGGCGTTGAGCACTTCGTGGGGTACGCCGCGCAGGTCGATGTAATGGCTGAGCATTTCGCTGGT
>JADGQP010000098.1 GCA_017881705.1 Christensenellaceae bacterium | reverse complement strand
GTGCAAACGGGCATTTACAGCCGGTAAACGGGAGCAAAGCTCCCTTTGGGATGGGGGATTGTGATCCCCTACCAACCGGCCCCTGGGGAAAGGCGAAGGTCATCAGAACCCTGAAAAAGATGAGGCGACGATGGGGGTTTTGCATTGTTTAGCGAGGCTTCTTAAATATTCAAAAAACGCCTTCCGAAACGCTGTTTGGGCGAGTCGGAAGGCGTTGGATTAACGGGAATTATTGAAGGTCTACCGGCAGGTCGGTGTCCGCGAAAGGATCGTTTCCGTTATCGTTCAGGCTGTTCGGGTCCGGCCGCCGCGTGGGCGCGGGGGGCAGGTCGCCCAGATCCTTGGGCGGCTCCACAATGTGAATATCCAGCGTATTGTCGCCAAAGCTCACCGTGGCCGATTCGCCCGGGTGGGTCAGTGCCAGCACTTCGGTTTGCGCCGTGCGGGCACGGCGGGCAAAATCCACCGCTACCTCGGGACGGTCCTGCCAGTGCATGGGAATGAACAACCGGGGTTTTTTATTCAGGATAAACTGGTTAGCGCCCGCGTCGTACAGGTAACCCTGGCGGGGGTCCACCGGAAACAGGCACAGGTCGATCACGCCCGAAGGGATGGGTTCGCACGCGGCCTGGAAGGCTTCGTCGGCCGCCTCAATCTCCCGCAGGCTGCTTTCCTGCCGCCAATGCCACAGGTTCAAATCGCCCGCGTGGAAAATGTTCATGCCGTAGGCCGATACCAGAAAGCTCACGCCCAGGTCGGTACTGTCGAAGGCTTTTACCGAAATATCCTTGCTCAGCGTAATTTCCTCAAGCGGCGCGATACGGCGGCCGCGTTTGCCAATGGGCAAATCGGAGCTGACCACGTAGGTAATGTCCGGCAGCACGTCGCGCCACTCATATACCACAGGGTCGAGATGGTCCGGGTGTGCGTGGCTGATAAATACAATCACCTGCTCATACGCCGACAGGATGCTCTGGTTAAGCCGCCCCACGTCGGAAAGACGGCGTTTTTCCCCTTCCCAGTAGTCGAACACCAACAGCGTTCCGCCCACCCGAATGGAAAAACCGCTGTTATAATGGTATGTTACCTTTAGCTGCCTTTGCATAGTAAAAAACCTCCGTCATCATGAAAAGGTCGTAACATTTTGCCCCCGTCGGCAAGTTGGGATCGCAAAATATTACAAATGATTGCTCATGAGTCAAGCGGCTTATATCGAAGAAAACGGCCTGATAAAAGTATACCGTATCCATCGCGTCGAAGCGAGTATAGCATAAATGCGATGGGTTGTCAACAATATGGTTATTTTTTGTCACTTAATCTCCACAAATTTGTCACAAATACGTTTTTCGGGTTCCAAGCCTCCACTTTTACGCATGCCGCCGTCTTCGGCGCGCGTCGGTTGCCCCTTCGGGCGCTCCCGTGTTATAATAAATGGGATATTTAACGGGGGAGGGACCCTTTTGCCTGCCAAACCGATTTTACTCATTATGGCTGCCGGTATGGGCAGCCGTTACGGCGGCCTCAAACAGATGGATCCCGTCGGGCCGGACGGTGAGTTTATTTTGGACTACTCACTTTTTGACGCGCGCCGAGCGGGCTTTGAGCGTGCCGTGTTGGTGATTAAACAGGAAAATGAGGCGGATTTCCGCGATTTGTTAGGCGCGCGGGTAAAGCTTCCGCTTTCTTACGCTTATCAGGAACTTAGGGCCCTGCCTGTGGGCTATGCTGTGCCCGCAGGGCGTAAAAAGCCCTGGGGTACGGGGCACGCGGTATTGTGCGCGGGGCCGCTGATCGACGCGCCTTTTTGCGTAATCAACGCCGACGATTATTACGGCGCCACGGCGTTCAAACTGGCGTATAACCACCTTATGAACCTGCGCGGCGACGGGGATTTTTCCATGGTGGGCTACCACCTGCGCAATACGCTGAGCGATACGGGCTTTGTGGCGCGCGGTGTTTGCGACGTGGGGCCGGAGGGTCTGCTTGCGGACATAAACGAGCGCACGCACATCATCCCAAGCGTCGACGGCCCGCTGATGAGCGAAGACCTGCACACCTATACCCGCCTTAACGCCGACGCGATCGTCAGCATGAACATGTGGGGGTTCCCCCCCTCGATGGTCGATCGGCTGCGGGAAGCGTTTCCCGCGTTTCTGGATCGGGCGCTGAGCGAAAACCCCGAAAAAGCAGAGTTTTTTCTGCCCTTTGCGGTGGACGCGCTGCTGAAGGCTGGCCGCGTGAATGTTACGGTATCCGCCACGCCGGACCGCTGGTATGGCGTGACCTACCGGGAAGACCGGCCTATGGTGGTTGAGGCGCTGAAACGGATGACCGAGGCGGGGCTGTATCCACGCCCGCTTTGGAAGGAGTAAACCATGCGTAAAAAGCCTACGGTGTTTACCTACGTGCTTTGTGCGGCGCTCGTCGGTTGTGTAATCGGCGTTTTTATCCTTGCGCCCAAAACCGTGGAAGCCTACCGTGGCTACGTGACCGAGCGGGACGCCACGCCGACTCCCACCGCCTTAACCGCCAGCGTGCTGCAGGTAACCGAGGACCCCAACAACACCCCCGCGCCCACGGCGATGTATCTGCGGGTAGGTTCCACCGGCGACGAGGTAAAACGCCTGCAAACGCGCCTGAAAGAGTTGGGTTTTTACGCAGGCGATGTGGACGGACAATATGGCCAGGGAACCGCAGCGGCTGTAAAGCTGTTTCAAAGCCAGCACGGGCTTACCGCAGACGGGTTGGCTGGCACGGAAACACTCGGCGACCTGTACAGCGACGCGGCGCAGACCTATATCCCCACCCCCACACCCTCGCCCACGCCATCCCTGCTGTCCAAGGGCGATAAAGGCGACGCGGTGCGCGCGCTTCAGCAGCGCCTTAAGGATTTAGGCTATTACACCGGCAATGTGGATGGGGATTTTGGCGGCGCAACGCAGGAAGCCGTGCGCCTGTTCCAAAGCCAGAACAGCATGGATGTGGATGGAATCAGCGGCGGTGCGACGCTCACAGCCATTTTTGCCTCAGACGCGCCAAGCGTTGCCATCACCCCCACGCCCGACCCCTCTACCCTGCCGCTATTGGTGAACAAGGATCATCCCGTGGCGGAGGGTTATCAGGCGCAGGATCTGGTGGTGCTTCGTAACGTTCTGCCAGCGAGCCTGGTTTATGTGAAGGGCAGCGACATCCAGGGCAACCGCGAAGCCGCCGCCGCGCTGCAGGAGATGTTTGAAGCCGCCAAGGCCGATGGCATCACCGGCTGGCAGATCAGCGCGGGCTACCGCAGCTATGCTTACCAACAGCAACTGTTCGACGATCAGGTGGCCGCCTTTGTTTCACAGGGAAAAAGTAAAACCGCCGCCATCAGTGCCACACGCCTTACCATTGCCGACCCGGGCACCAGCGAGCACCACACAGGCCTCGCGTTTGATATCACCGTGGCGGATACCATTTTCAAGGGTACCAAGCAGCAGATATGGATGAATAAAAACTGCTGGGATTATGGGTTTATTATCCGTTACCCCGAGGGCAAGGAGAAAATTACCGGCTACGTAGCCGAGTGCTGGCACATCCGCTATGTGGGCGTGCAGCATTCCACCGTAATGCGCGATCATGATTGGTGTTTGGAAGAATACATCGAGGCGATGACGAAACAATAGACGTGCCGAGGTTTCCGCGTTTGGAGCGCACCTGACGTACCCTTGTATATCCACAAAGAGCCCGCCGCGCAGCTGGCTCTTTTTAGTAACGAAAACCCCGCGCATTATCCAACGTACTGGGAAGGAGGAGGAAGCGGCGCGTTTCGGTATTTTTGGTTTTCGGTATGATGCCGAAATAGTCGACGGCGTCGTCAAAACAGATGCCGCGGTTTATTTTCCCGGCGTTTCCTCGTCGCTGGGATACTCGCTGTTTTACACCCATCCGCCGACGGGTTTGCACAGAAGACGGCGGAAATTCTCGTGGAGGGATAACTCACGAATAAGCGTAAATTCCCTTCGGCATTCCGACAAACGTACCGATCAAGCTCACCGAGGCCGGCGTTTTCAGTTGCTCGCGCATCTCCTCCAGCGGGTTGGCAAACCACCGGGAGGCGCCGAACTGTGCGGGAAGGAGCCGATGCGCCGCGCCAAACCCCAGAAACACAAACACGAAGATTCGCCATAGATAAGCGGACAACCAAATAAAAACCGAAGCCTCCGAAAAGCGGGAGGCTTCAGCTGGATATCAAACGTGGAAAGGGCGTTGGATCAGGCTGCGGGCGTAGCGGTGGGCGCGGCGGTAGGCGCGGGTGTGGCCGTCGGCGCGGCGGTAGGAGCTGGCGTTGCAGTAGGCGCGGGCGTGGCCGTCGGGGTGGCGGTGGGCTCGGGCGTAACCGCAACGACTACTTCCGGAACGACCGCTTTCGTCGTGGCTTGCGCCAATTGCGCGGTAAGATCCGCTACTTGCGCGGTCAGGTCGGCGTTGGCGGCGGTCAGATCGCCAACTTTTGTGGCGAGCTCATCGTTTTTTGCGCTCATCGTTGCTTGTGCGGCGGCGGCGCTGTCCTGTGCGGATTTCAGGTCGGCGGCGGCTTTCGTTTGATAGGCGTCGAATTTCTTTTGCAGGTCGGCCAACGCGGCATCGCCAGCGGTTTTCGCTTCGGTTAGCGTTGCCTCGGCGGTGGTTTTATAGGCGTCGTATTCCGTCTTGGCTGTATCAAACTGCCCCTGAAGAGTTTCCAACTGCGCCTTCGAATCGGCAAGAGCGCTGTCCGAAGCGGTTAATTTGTCCGCGGCAGCTGTCAGCTGGGTTTGCGCGTCGGCGATCTGCGTGTTGAGCTGCTGGTTAAGGCTTGCTTCGCTGTTTTTCCCGACGTACCCGAACACGGCGAGAACAATGGCTACGACAAGCGCGATACAAAGCAAGATCATCAGGGTCGAGGTTTTCTTCGACGCGGCGGCGGGCTGTTTCTCGGACATGTCAAGTTCCTCCTGTAAGTTTTTTCTTTCCGCCATTATAGCATGCGCGATTGGAAAAAGAAAGGACAATTTATCCAATCTGGTCGAAACCGCGCCTTTACTTACCTTTTACAAACAGGGAAAAGACGGCCCGTAAAAGCACGGGCCGCCTTCAGAATATATTGGTTCCCGGTTACGCGTTCAGCCCAACAAATAGCTCAGCAGCAGCTTTTTCGCGCCTTCCATGTCCCGTAAATCCACGATTTCGCAGGGGGAATGGACGTTGCGGCAGGGGATGCTCACAGTGCATACCGGCACCCCGCCACGGGAAAGCTGTATGGAGGAAGCGTCGGTTCCGCCGTAAGGCAGCACTTCCCGCTGGCAGGCGACCTTCGCGCGCTTGGCGGCGGAGAAGAGCGCATCCACCAGCGCGGGGTTGCTGATGCTGCGCGCGTCCATTATTTTGATAGCGGGGCCGTCGCCCAGGTTTATGGCCAGCTTGCGGTCTTCCGGCTGGTCGCCGCATAGGGTCACATCCAGAGCGATGCCCTCGTCTGGCTCCACGCTGTAGGCTGCTGTTGCGCTGCCACGGCAGCCCACTTCTTCCTGCGTGGAAAATACGGCTACCACGGTGTGCGGGCAGGGCGGAAGGTCGCGCATCAGGCTTACGAGCAGGGCGCAGGCGCTGCGGTCATCCATGGCGGGAGCGGCAAGCCGGTGCTGATTAACGGTAAAACCGGGCTCGGCAAAAACGGCCATGTCGCCAACTTTAACCAACTTTTCAGCTTCCGTCGCGTCGCTTGCGCCCACGTCGATGTAACAGGTGTGCAGCGAACTGGTTTCCCCGGGCTTCAGCGGCTGTTCCGTCATCACGCCCTGTACGCCGTTTGAAAAACGCACGCGGCGGGCGCGCAGGTTGCTGACGCTTAAGCCGCCCACGTTGGAGATACGCAGGTAGCCTTCCTTTTCAATATGCGTTACCACCATGCCGATTTGGTCCATATGTGCGGAAAACATAATGCGTTTCCCCTTGGGGTCGGTTCCCTTTCTTTCGCAGATCAGGTTGTCCAGCGCGTCCCTGCGCGCGGTATCTATTTTGCCTTCCAGCAATTTCAGGATCAGTTCGGCTACTTCGTTTTCCCGGCCGGAGGGGCCATAGGCGGCGGTAAGCTGTTGCAGCAGTTCCTTCATCGCACCTTCATCCTTTCTATCATCCGAACGTGGGGCGTGTTACAGCGTTTGCAAAAAGGCGCGCACCAGCGCCTCCTGCGCGTCGATATCCGTAAACGAGCCGACCGAAGCGGGGCTGTGCAGGTTGCGGCAGGCTACGGAAAGGGCAATCGTGCGGCTGCCCGCGCCCGAACGCTGCACCGCGCCCGCGTCGTTGCCGCCGGAAACAAAACGCTT
>JADGQP010000097.1 GCA_017881705.1 Christensenellaceae bacterium | reverse complement strand
TTCTGTTAGGCGCGGCCGTAGCCGATGGGTTGGGGCTTTCGCTGAAGCAGATTGCCAACGGTATTGCCAACCTGAAACCCGTTGCCTGCCGATTGGAACTGCTGCCTTCGGGCGACGGGTTCACGGTAATCAACGACGCTTTCAATTCCAACCCCGTCGGTTCCAAAGCAGCGTTGAAGGTACTGAGCCAGTTCCCCTCGCGGCGTATCATCGTTACCCCGGGCATGGTAGAATTGGGCGAACGCGAGGCAGAATACAACCGCGAGTTCGGGCACGCCATCGCAAAAGCCGCGGATGTTGCCATACTGGTCGGTAAAAAACACGTGCTGCCGATCATCGACGGCTTGAAGGAAGCTGGTTTTCCCCAGGAGAACATTCATCGGGTCGACACGCTGGACGCATCAACCGCCCTTTTGCGCTCACTTGCGCGCAGGGAAGATACGGTGCTGTACGAAAACGATCTGCCCGACCAATATCAGGAAGCGTAAACAGGAGGCACAGCCATGAGCAAAATGAAACTGGGCGTGATCTATGGCAGCCGAAGCAGCGAACACGAGGTGTCCGTAATCAGCGCCCTGCAGATGATGAAGAGGGCGAATCCCGATAAATACGAGATCGTTCCGATCTACATCAGCATGAAAGGCGTGTGGTATTCCGGCGAACCGCTGCTGGACATCCATACCTATGCCAATTTTGATGAAAATCGTCGGGGAATCTACCGCGTTCAGTTGGACTGCACCGCCGGTTCTGGCGCGCTGACAACCGTGGAACCCGCCAAGGGTCTTTTCGGACATGAGCAAATACGCCTTGTGACACGCCTGGACTGTGTTATACCCGTGCTGCACGGGATGCACGGGGAAGATGGCACTTTGCAGGGGATGCTCGAAATGTGCAACGTGCCCTACGCAAGTTCCGGCGTGGCTCCTTCCGCCGTGGGGATGGACAAGGTATACATGAAGCAGTATTTTCAGGGCGGCGGCTTTCCCGTGCTGCCCGGGTGCAGCGCGCTGCGCCAGGCGTGGGAAGCCGACCCCGAGGCAATCATCGCGCAGATTGAGGAGCAGATGCCTTACCCCGTGTTTGTCAAGCCTGCGATGCTGGGTTCCTCCATCGGCGTCAGCAAAGCCAAGGACCGCGAAGGACTGAAAACAGCGCTGGAGCTGGCATTCAGTTTTGACCGTAAAGTATTGGTGGAGAAAGGGCTGGATAATCCCCTGGAGCTCAACTGTTCCGTGCTGGGCTACGGCATGCAGGCGCAGGCTTCCGAAATCGAAATGCCCGTAACGGGCGGGGATCTGCTGAGCTTTATGGATAAATACATCCAGGGCGGGGCTTCCACCAAAGGCATGGCGTCGCTTAAACGCGTGCTGCCCGCGCCGATCGAGCCGGAACTGCGCGAGCGCATCCGTAACTTGTCCGTTCAGATTTTCAAGAATATGGACTGTAAGGGCGTCGTGCGGATCGACTATATGTTCGACACGAAAACGGGCGAACTGTACATTACCGAGATTAACACCATCCCCGGTTCCCTGGCATTCTATCTGTGGGAATCCACTGGCTTGCCTTATGATAGGCTGATTGACGAAATGGTAAACTGCGCCCTGAGCGCGCACCGCGAGAAAAGCGAAAGCAATTATGCCTTTACCTCCGATATTCTAAACAGCGTTGCATTGGGCGGCAAGGCAGGCACAAAATTCGGTGTGAAAACTCGCTGAAACATCGGCTAAAAAGGAGCAACGATTTGAAACTGACGGACATCCAACAGCCGGACGATATCCGGAATTTAAGTTATGCCGAGTGCGATCGCCTTGCGGAGGATATCCGTGAGACGATCATACGAACTGTGTCCAAAAACGGAGGGCATCTGTCCTCCAACCTGGGCGCGGTGGAGATTACCATCGCGCTTCACCGCGTTTTCCACACGCCGGAGGATAAACTTGTTTTTGATGTGGGGCACCAGTCTTATACCCACAAGCTGCTTACGGGGCGCGCCGCACGCTTTAATACCCTGCGTTGCTACGGGGGGTTGTCCGGCTTTCCCAAATGTTCGGAAAGCGAGCACGACTGCTTTGAAACCGGCCATGCCAGCACCGCTATTTCCGCGGCGCTGGGGCTTGCACGGGCGCGTGACCTATCCGGCGAGAAGCACCACGTGGTGGCGATCGTGGGCGACGGGGCGTTAACCGGCGGCATGTGTTACGAGGCGCTCAACGACTGCGGAAACAGCAAAACCAGACTGATCGTAATCCTGAACGACAACCAGATGTCCATCGCCCGAAACGTGGGCGCGCTAAACAACCATTTTGCGCAGCTGCGCGCCAGCGCCGGTTGGAACGTCGCCAAGAAAAGAGTGAAATACACCTTAGCGCAGATTCCCCTTATCGGCAAACCGCTGGCGACTTTTTTCCATTCCATAAAAAA
The DNA here is from genome assembly GCA_017881705.1 of Christensenellaceae bacterium. Lineage (GTDB taxonomy): Bacteria > Bacillota > Clostridia > Christensenellales > Aristaeellaceae > CAXXOK01. The sequence goes on along the minus strand of JADGQP010000097.1, from coordinate 4,717 downwards.
GTCCCTTAAGGCGCTGTTTTTGGACGAGGGCTTTTTTACCACACTGGGGTTCAAATATCTGGGGCCTATTGACGGCCACGACATCCGCGCCATGGAAGAAATTTTGATGCGCGCCAAGGAACTGGACGAGCCGGTTGTCATCCATTGCTGCACTAAAAAAGGCAACGGCTATCGTAAAGCCGAGAAAAGCCCGGAACGGTTCCACGGCACGCCGCCTTTCTTTATTGAAAGTGGCGAAAGCCAAAAGCGCGGGCACAAGCTGTATGGGCAGACGGCGGCGGACGAGCTGATCGCCCTGGCGAAGAAGGATTCGCGTATTGTGGCGGGTACGGCGGCCATGCCGCTGGGCACGGATGCAGATCGTTTTCAAACGAAGTACCCCGACCGCTTCTTTGACGTGGGCATTGCAGAGGAGCACGCGGTAACCCTCTGCGCGGGCCTCGCTCGGGGCGGCATGCGGCCTTTCTTCTTCGTGTATTCCACCTTTTTACAGCGCGCGTACGACCAGGTACTGCACGATGTTTGCATGCAAAACCTGCCCGTTGTGTTTCTGCTGGATCGCGCGGGACTTGGCAACGAGGACGGGCAATCCCATCAGGGGCTGTTCGATATCGCCTACCTGCGCCACATCCCCAACATGACCCTGCTGGCTCCCGCTGATTCGGGAGAGCTGGCGGATATGGTGCGCGCTGCGCTCGATTTGAATGCGCCCTGCGCCATCCGCTACCCTAAAACCGCAACGCTGCCCAATGCTTCCTACCCGACGCGGCCGTTTATGCTTGGCCGCTGGCGCTCGCTGCTTCCCGGCGTGGATGCGGCGTTGCTGGCCGTGGGCAGCATGGTCGGTGCGGCGCTTAACGTGGCGACACGTATGAAAGAAGAGGGCATCGAGCTGGAGGTTATCAACGCCTCCACCATTAAACCGCTGGACGGGTTGTGCCTTTCGCGATTGGCCGAGGCTGGCCGGCCGGTGTTTACCCTGGAAGAGCATGTGATGGATGGGGGGTTTGGCAGCTCTGTTTTGGAATATGCCGCTGCGCACGGCGGGAAGCCCTTTACGCAGGTGATCGGCGTGAAAAACCGTTTTGTCCCACAGGGCGACCATCAAAGCCTTCTCAAGGAAACCGAACTGGATGAGGAAAGCCTGTACCGTCGCATCCGCTGCGCGCTGCGGCCAGAGGAATATACGGATGAATAATAAACAGCGCGTGGACACCGCGTTGGCGGAGCGCGGGCTGGCCCCGAGCCGCGAAAGGGCACAGGCGCTGATTATGAGCGGTTGTGTGTACCTGCGCGAGGTGAAGGTGCTAAAGCCTTCCCAAACCGTGACGCCGCAGGACGAACTAATCGTGCGCGCGCCGGAGCATCCGTATGTAGGGCGCGGCGCGCTGAAGCTGGAGAAGGCGCTGAAGGTTTTTAATGTACAGCCCGAAGGCTACACAGCGCTGGATATCGGCGCCGCTACGGGCGGATTTTCGGACGTGCTTTTGCGCCACGGTACCGCGCATGTTTTCGCGGTAGATGTGGGTTACGGCCAACTGGATTGGAAAATCCGCAGCGACCCGCGTGTGACCGTGTTAGAGCGTACCAACGCCCGCTACCTGACCGCGGAACAGCTGGGCGGAGCCATACCCGACCTGACCGTAATGGATGTATCGTTCATTTCTGTGCGGCTGATACTGCCTATCGCCGCGGAATTGATGGCGCACCGGGGGTTTTTCTGCATCCTGATTAAGCCGCAGTTTGAGGCGGGACGGGAAAACGTGAGTAAAAAGGGCGTGGTACGGGACCCCGCCGTACACAGCAACGTGATCCGAGAGATACGCGATTTCGCGCCGACCTTCGGCTACCGTATGACGGCGCTTGATTTTTCACCCATCCGCGGACCGGAAGGCAACATCGAATACCTGGCCAGGCTCGACCTCGATACGGCGGAAACCGATACCGTGGACGACTGCCGAATCGCGGATACGGTATCGCAGGCGCACACGCAGCTAAAGTGAATAAGATTGTATGAATATACATTTTATGATAAAATAAACACGGTAAGCGGCCGTGGTGATTATTTTGATTTATGCCAGGCCATACCGGCGAAAGGGGCAAAAAGCTTGCGCAACGTCTACCTGGTCATGCACCAGAAACTACCCAACGGGCCAGCGCTGACACGGCGTGTGACCGATGCGCTCAAAGCGCAGGATATTACCGTATGCCTGGAACCGTGGCTCAAACAAGCTGTTAGCGACGGTGACCCGCGCACGGCGGATGATTTTCCCATGGATTGCATTGTGGCTGTCGGCGGGGACGGAACGTTGCTAAGAGCCACGCAGACGGCGGCTGCCCGCGGTGTACCGTTGCTGGGGATAAACGTTGGAAACATCGGGTTTTTAGTGGAGAGCGAGTTGGACGGCCTTGAGGACGTGTGCCGTAAGCTCCGGCAGGATGATTTTTCCCTGGAAACCCGCATGATGCTGGATGTGGTTTTGCAAAGCGGCGAGGTGAGAACCGCCTTTAACGACGTGGTCATCAGCCGCGGAGGATACGCAAGGCTGATTGCGCTGCGCGCCTCGGTGGGGGAAGAGCTGATTGGCCGTTACGTTGCGGATGGGCTGATCGTCGCCACACCGACCGGCTCAACGGGGTATTCGCTTTCCGCGGGCGGACCGATTATCTGCCCCGAACTGGAATGTATGGTGCTCACGCCGATCTGCCCGCACTCCCTGCAGCACAGGCCGGTGGTCGCTGATGCGGCGCAGACCGTGACCATCGCGCTGGACTGCGCGCCGGAACAGACCGCACAGCTGGATGTGGATGGCAGGATGGTCTGCGCGTTGAACTTTCAGGAGCGGGTGACCATACGCCGCTCGCAAACCGTGGTGAAACTTATACGGTTCGGCCGCAACAGCTTTTTTGGGCGCATTCGCGCCAAGCTGACCGAATGGAGCTGCTGAGAAGGAGCGATCGCCATGAAATCGACGAGGCAGAACACGATCCTGGAGATCATCCGTGGCAAGGATATTAATACTCAGGAAGAACTGGCCGACGAACTGCGAAGCGGCGGTTTTTCCGTAACGCAGGCTACTGTGTCGCGCGATATTCGGGAGCTGCGGCTGGTCAAGGTGCTTTCGGCGGGCGGCAAGTACAAGTACGCTGCCGCGGACAAGCAAGAAAACGGCCTGAGCGAACGCTTTCACCGTATTTTCAGCGAATCGGTGCTGGGCATGTCGCACTGCTATAACCAAATCGTAATCCGTACGCTCTCCGGCAGCGCGAACGTTGCCGCGGAGATGATCGACAGCCTCCGCTGGCCGGAAATTATGGGAACGCTGGCCGGCGATAACACTATCCTGATGATCGTGCGCAGCGTCGATGAGGTCGACGTGGTGCTCAAGCGGATCGACGATATGCTGCGATAAACCCGTTTTCGCAAAGGATGTGCGTAACGCAATGCTGGTATCCATGACGGTGCGCAATATCGCGCTGATCGAAAAGCTGGATTTGCATTTCCATCGCGGGCTGCACGTGCTTACCGGCGAAACGGGCGCGGGCAAGTCCATCGTGGTGGATTCAATCAACCTGATTTTGGGCGAACGCGCGGATCGCGGGCTGATCCGCACCGGCTGCGAGAAAGCGACGGTCGAGGCGATCTTCGATATTTCCGATTGCCCGGGCGTGCGCAGCCTGCTTGCGGAACAGGCGCTGGAGCCTGAAGGGGATCTTGTGCCCGTGATGCGCGAGATCACTACGGCTGATCGCAACCTTTGCCGCGTTTGCGGCGTAATCGTGCCCCTGAGCCTGCTTAAACAGATGACCGGCTTTATGGTGGATCTGCACGGCCAGCACGAGCACCAGAGCCTTCTGGATGAAAATAAACACCTTGGCTTTCTGGACGCCTGCGGCGGAAACGAGCACCGCGGGCTTCTTTCAGCCGTTGAGGAGAAGTACCGCCAATGGCGCGAAAGCGGCGCGGCTTTCAGCGCCCTGCGCAAAGAAAACATAAGGCGCGAAGAGCGCGTTGCGGAGATTTCCGCACAATGCAAGGAACTGGACGCGGCGCAGCCGACAGTGGGCGAGGAAGCGCGGCTGTCGCTGCAAAAGGCTAAAATGGCGGATGCGGAAAAAATCGCCGAAGCGATCTCCCTGGCGTACGGCAATCTAGTTGCCGCGGACGGGGAAAGGCAGGGCGCGACGGCGCTGATTAAGGAAGCGGCGGAGGAGATGCGCCGCATATATGAGTACGATCCGCGCTTTGCCGCGCTTTCGGAGCGCCTGACCTCCGCTTTTTACGAAATGGAGGAAGCGGGGCTGGAACTGCGTGACCTGAGCGAAAGCGAGAGTTTCGACCCGGATGAAAACGAGCGTGTGCTGGCGCGGCTGGATACCTACCGCAAGCTGGAAAAACACTATGGCATGGAAGCGGACGCTCTGGCGGATTATGCCGAACGCCTGAAGGACGAAATGAAGGGTTTTTCCGCCATGGACGAGCGACTGCGTGCTGCGGAAGGGGATTATAAGGCAAAGCTGGCCAATTACCGCGCCGCTGCCAAACGGTTGACCGAATCCCGCGAGACGTTGGCGAAACGTTTTGAAGGCGAGATGGAAAAACAACTATCAGAGCTCGGCATGGGCAACGCGCGCTTCGCCTGTGTGTTTGCAAAACCTGAGCCGGAACAAAAACGCGTGCCCAGCCCCGCCGGAGACGACCAGGTAACGTTCTATA
>JADGQP010000096.1 GCA_017881705.1 Christensenellaceae bacterium | reverse complement strand
GCGTTTCGATATCCTGAAAGGAGTGGCTCAGGTCTGCGGCTTCCACGCCCAGTTCACGCATACCCGGGGTGTCGATTACCACACCGCCCTGCGGCAGAAGCGTCATCTGCCGGTGTGTTGTGGTATGGCGCCCTCGGCCCTGTGTGCTGAGTTTCGATACCCGCATGCGCTCCTCGCCTGCCAGGCAGTTGATCAGCGTGGACTTTCCTACGCCGGAGGAGCCTACGAAGGCTGCCGTAACACACGGGCGCAGGTAGCTTAGCAAAGCGTTTACGGATTGCGCATCTTCCTGGGCGGTCAGTATCCTATCCGCGCCAGACGCGACGGCGGCGACCTGCGCGTACGCTTCGACGGCGTTTGGGCACAAATCGGCTTTGGTTAACACCACAACGGGCATTGCGCCGCTTTCCCAGGCTACAGCCAGGTAACGCTCGAGCCTTGCGAGGTTGAAGTTTTCGTTGAGCGACATACAAACGAAAACCACGTCGATATTAGCGGCTACCAACTGTGCGAAGGGGTCGCTGCCCGCCGCGCGGCGGTAGAACGCGCTTTTTCGCGGCACAAGCTGCTGGATCTGCGCGCGGCTGCCGGTACTCTCGGCGGTTGAAACCAGCACAAAATCGCCCACTGTTGGATAATCCGCCGGTTTGGCAGCTTCGTGGCGGAAACGGCCGGATACCTCGGCTTCCGTTTCGCCGCTGTCGGTCACAAGTGTATACAGGTTTCGGTACTGCGCGGTCACCCGTGCGGGAAGTAGTGCTGGCCAAGAAAGAAAATAGGAAACCAGGCGCTCATCGGCGCCGTATTGATTTAGTAAATTCAAGGTTGTCACCCTCCATAGCGTTTTTGGGATTGCCAATGCGCCTATGGGAGGTTTGGACGTCGGGGGGAGAGCCGAATGGTGAAAACCGTAACGGCGAACCCTTAGCTTGCCCGCGCCTCCCGGGCGAACGCAATCTCCGCTTTGGTTTTGAGCTGTTTCAAAAAACAACATCTCCTTCCGATGTAAGTGACTTCATTTTACCATAAAATGAACACATGGGCAACGGTTGTGCCCAAGCCGTCGGACAGGTCGACGCAAAAAAAGCGGCGCCCGCTCTTTGTGTGCGCCGCTGGTGTTATAAAAAGGTCTATTCTACGCTGCCTTCCGCCGCTACGGGCTCGGAAGCGTCGTTTTCCTTAGGCGTACCGTCGGCCACGTACAAGCGGCCTTCGGTGTCCGCGTCCACGGTGACGACCTCGCTTGGGAAAATTTCGCCCGCCACCAGCTTGTGCGCGATCAGCGTTTCCAGATGGCTCTGGATGTAGCGCTTCAGCGGGCGCGCGCCGTACGCGGGGTCGAAGGCGGCATCCACGATGGCGTCCACAGCACGGTCGGTCAGGTTCAGATGAATATCCTGTTTCTCCAGGCGCTTGGCCAACTGACCCGCCTGCAGGCGTACAATCTGCATGATCTCGCCGCGTTCCAGCGGTTTATAGAACACGATATCGTCGATACGGTTCAAAAATTCGGGGCGGAAGCTGGTTTTCAGCATTCTCATTACACCGTCGCGCGCCTCGTCGCTGATGTGGCCGTCCGTTAACCCGTCCAAAAGCAGCTGGGAACCGAGGTTGCTGGTCATGATAATGATGGTGTTCTTAAAATCCACTGTACGGCCCTGACTGTCGGTGATGCGGCCGTCGTCCAACACCTGCAGCAGGATATTGAACACATCCGGGTGCGCCTTTTCGATCTCGTCCAGCAGTACCACACAGTAAGGCTTGCGCCGCACGGCCTCGGTAAGCTGGCCGCCCTCGTCGTAACCAACGTAACCCGGAGGCGCGCCGATGAGGCGGCTGACGGAGAACTTCTCCATATACTCGCTCATATCGATGCGCACCATATTTTTTTCATCGTCAAACAGGCTTTGCGCCAACGCTTTGGCCAGCTCGGTTTTGCCTACGCCGGTAGGACCCAGGAACAGGAAGCTGCCGATGGGGCGGTTTTCGTCCGAGATGCCCGCGCGGCTGCGCAGAATGGCCTCGCTTACGGTTTGCACGGCTTCGTCCTGGCCGATCACGCGCTTGTGCAGTTCATCGGGAAGGTTCAGGAGTTTTTCGCGGTCGCTCTCTTTCAGCCGGGTAACGGGGATACCTGTCCAACGGCTGATGATACGATTGATTTCTTCCTCCGTAACCTTATCCCGAAGCAGCGAGTTTTCACCGCGGGTCTGGTCCGCAATTTCCTCCTCGGCCTGCAGCTGTTTTTGCAGTTCCGGAAGTTTCCCGTACTGGAGTTCCGCGGCTTTGTTAAGGTCGTATTCGCGCTGCGCTTTCTGAATCTGCGCGTTTACCTGCTCGATCTCCTCGCGCAGCTTCTGCACCTTTTGAATGGCGGCCTTCTCGTTTTCCCAGCGCGCCTTCATCGCGGTGAACGCCTCGCGCAGCTTGGTCAACTCTTCTTCCAGCGCCTCGCGGCGGCGGATGGCGGCCTCGTCCACTTCCTTTTTCAGGCTTGTCTGCTCAATCTCCAGCTGCATGATGCGGCGCTGTTTTTCATCCAGCTCCGCGGGCAGACTGTCGATCTCGGTGCGGATCATGGCGCAGGCTTCGTCCACCAGGTCAATGGCCTTGTCCGGCAGGAAGCGGTCGCTGATATAGCGGTTGGAAAGCACTGCGGCGGCGACCAACGCCGAGTCGGTGATTTTTACGCCGTGGAAAACTTCGTAACGCTCTTTTAGCCCGCGGAGAATGCTGATGGTGTCCTCCACAGTAGGCTCGTTGACCATCACGGGTTGGAACCGGCGCTCCAGCGCCGCGTCCTTCTCGATATATTTGCGGTACTCATCCAGCGTGGTCGCGCCGATTAAATGCAGTTCGCCGCGCGACAGCATGGGCTTTAGCAGGTTGCCTGCGTCCATGCTGCCTTCGGCGCGCCCCGCGCCCACGATGTTGTGCAGTTCGTCGATGAACAGCAGTATCTTGCCTTCGTACTTTTTCACTTCCGCAAGCACGGCCTTGAGGCGTTCCTCAAATTCGCCGCGGTATTTTGCCCCGGCGACCAACGCGCCCATATCGAGGCTGAAAAGTTTGCGGTCGCGCAGACTTTCCGGCACGTCCCCGCGCACGATTCGCAGCGCGAGACCTTCGGCGATAGCGGTTTTGCCTACGCCCGGCTCACCGATCAGAACTGGGTTATTTTTCGT
>JADGQP010000095.1 GCA_017881705.1 Christensenellaceae bacterium | reverse complement strand
GTTTTAAGACGCATATTGACATGGACAACGAAGAAAGATGAAATCCTCGACGCTGATCTGATCGCGGTTGTATTTTCGATATATGTCGCGAGCTCATATGCAAGGTTTTCGCGGCTTAACACGGTTTCCCCTGCATCCGTTATACTGCTTTGACGCCTGTAATGCCTGCACTATCTGGTTTTCATGGTTGCGAAAGCAACCCTAACGGAATCACCCGCAGAAGCTTTATGTTACAGTCGCTTGCAGCGTTTACCGCCGCGTCGGTTTTTCCGCGTAGCCGGCAAGGTCAGTACCGTTTCCGAAAAAGGCTGCGATTCGTCGTCTTTTTAGCCAGACAGGAGCCGATGCTTTGCAGCAGACACACGAACAGCAGCAGGATCAGCACGCAAACATTCACAATATCTTGATGCTGCTGGTTTTGCCCGTAGTTGATGGCAAAGCTGCCCAACCCGCCCGCCCCGACGGCTCCGGCCATCGTCGTAAGGCCGATCAGGCTTACGGCTGTTATGGTGGTTACGCGAATCAGGTCGGGTACGGCTTCGTGCAGATACACGCGGAACACAATACCCAGGGTTCCGCTGCCCATGCTCCGCGCCGCCTCAATTTTTCCGGGACTCACGTTTGCCAGCGCTGCTTCCACCTGCCGGGTAAAAAAAGGGGTCGTACCGAAAACCAGTGGTACAATCGCGCCCTTCACGCCGATGGCGGTGGATACAACGAGACGTGTGAAGGGGATTAAAAAGATCAGCAGGATGATAAAGGGAATTGAACGGAGGATGTTGACCACCGCGTTCAGCGTGTGAAAAACGGCGCGGTTGCTGTGAATACCATCTTCCCGCGTTACGGTCAGCACAACGCCCAGAAACACGCCCAGGAAAAAGGAGATAACCCCGGAAATTAAAAACATCAACAGCGTCGCTTCGCAGCTTTCTAAAAACCTGCCGCTATAGGCGTATACGTTTGGCATTATGCCTTTAAGCCACTGTTCCAACCTCAAGCACCTCCGTGACGACGTGGGTTTCGTTCAGGTAAGCCAGCGCCCGGGCGATGTCGTCTTCCGTACCGTCGATCACCGCGATCATCCCGCCCAGCGGGTTCTCCCCCAGAACCTCCACGTTGGCCAATACAATGTTCAGGTTGACGTTAAACTGCCGGGATACGTTGGAGATCACGGAATCGCCGACGCTGTCCTTGCGAAAAAGCAGCCTTACAAGCCGGGCGTGTCCCTGCGTTTGAATCAGCGGGGAGCCGGAGGCGATTAACTTGTCGATTTTACCAAGGGGCGACGAGGCGTTTACAAACTTGCGGGTAATCGGCTTTTGAGGTGCGGAGAATAGATCGTACAGGTCACCCTCTTCCACCACGGCGCCGTTTTCCATAACGGCGACGCGTTGGCATACGGATTTGATTACGGCCATTTCGTGCGTGATCATTACGATGGTTAATCCGAGTTTCCGGTTTAAATCCTTCAGCAGGTTTAAAATCGACTCGGTCGCTTCCGGGTCGAGCGCGCTGGTAGCTTCGTCCGACAGTAAAACGGCGGGCTTGCCTGCAAGCGCGCGCGCAATGGCCACGCGCTGCCGCTGCCCGCCCGATAATTGCGAAGGATAGACGTTCGTTTTATCCTCCAAATCCACAAGCGCCAGCAGCTCGCATACCCTTCGGCGGATTTCACCCGCCTGCAGGCCGCAGTAGCGCAGCGGATAGGCGATGTTTTCATATACGGTGCTTCGGTCCAAAAGGTTGAAGTGCTGAAAAATCATGCCGGTACCGCGCCTAAACCTGCAAAGTTGCTTTTCACTCAACGGCTGCGGGCTGGTTTTGCCGGGCTGCAGCCAGGAAAGTTTACCCTCCCGAACCGTAATCTCCCCGAAACCGCTCATGGAGATGTGCCCGGAATCCGGTATTTCCAGCAGGTTCATACATCGCACAAGCGTAGATTTCCCCGCGCCGGAATAGCCGATAATCCCGTAGATAGCGCCGTCGCCGATCATAAGGCTGATATCCCGAACCGCCTCGACCGTGTTGTTTTTCAGTCGGAAAGTCTTATTCAAATGCTGGATTTCGATCATGCTTCTCCTTTGCGTTCCGGCAAGGATGGCGACATCGCCGCAGAGGCAACAATGCATCGGCATCGCCGTATGAAAGCGATGCCGATGATGCCGCGCCCCCTGATAAGATGAAATCTGGGGCTTGAGGCCGTGTTACTGTGCCTGCCCGGCCAGCTCTTTTAAGGCGTCCAGCGTGGTCACCTTCTGGGAATACAGGGCAAGCGGCGCGATGAGCGTATCGCCGATCGCGGTAAGGTCGTAGCCATTCCCTTCAATCTCCTTTTGAAGGTACGCTTTGTGCTGGAAGGAGTTCAGGTCGATCTCCCCGCTGTTCAGGGCTTCGTTGGGCAGCGTGTACGCGTCGAATTCCACCAATTCGATATAGATGTTGGCGTTTTCATCGTCCAACACTTTCTGAACCGCTTTCCATTGATCGTTGGAGGCGCCGCATACGCCGATTTTCACCACGGTTTTCCCCTCTTTCGCGGATGTATAACTGTCAATGTCCGAAACGAAAGAGGCGTTCACGGTATAGCCCGTGTCATACGGGAAGGCAGGGAAGAAAGCTTGCTTGTATTTTTCAATCAGGTACTCGGCCACTTCCTGGGTCTGGAAGGCCTTCACGATCGCAGCGTAGGTTTCGTTGTCCTTATCGGCTGTGCGGGCGACGATTACGTTGATGTAAGGGTTGTTGCCGCTTTCGTCCTGCTTTTCGATAATCAACGCGTCGCGCGAAGGCACCAGCCCGAAAGGAATGGCGTAGGTTCCGTTAATGGTGCTGGCCGCAAAGTCCGCCAGTGTGGAGGTTAGCGTGTTGGCGGCGACCGGGGTGATTTCGATGTTGTACAGGTATTTGGTAACGTCCTTGATTTCGGGCGAATAGCCCGCCGCGGGGTCTACCTCGATTAGCCCGGCCGTTTCCAGCAGTTTAATCGCGCGGGCCTGGTTGGTCGCGTCGTCGGGAACGCCGATTTGTACCGTGGTATCTGCAAAGGCAGCCTGTGCCAGGGAGAATACGAGCAGGATTGCTACGATAAGGCTTCCGATTTTCTTAAATCCGTTCTTCATGATGATTACTCCTTTATTTGGTTATATTTGAGGGCGTGAATCCATGCGTGGCCCAGGACGGACATTCGATCGCATACGCTGCCGATGCGGTATCTCAAACGGCTCACATCTTTTCAAAATAAAAAGAAGGGCTCCGTGCGGATGCCCTTCTTCATATCTGTGAAGTCCGAAATATCACATTCGGCGGCAGGCGCACGCAAAAGACAGGAACATGCGCATATCCATGCACATGTTCCGCGTCGTCATCATACAAGCGTAATTGTTCATGTGCCAGCCTCCCTTTCGTTAAGTTGGGTGTATTATAGTATGATAAAACTATCATGTCAATAGGTTTATAGGAATATTATAATAAAAATCTGATATTACGATCGCAAACTGTAAACAGTTTTGCGGACGCTTCGGAAAAGAAAGGGCGGGCAAACAAAACCGCAGAGATACGTGCCTATTAAGTCGAATGGACGATACGGCGAGAGGATTGATAGCCTGAAAAATGTCGTAAAATGAGCGGAGCTGGATGGCGCTGCTTGCAACCCATGCAAAAACCCCCAGCATTTGCCGGGGGCAGGGCGCGTGTTCATGACCATCGTTTTTGCTAACGCGCCGCCGCAAGCGCATTGCGGACAAAACAGCCGCACGCCGGGCATGCCGCCGTTTTACCGGCACGCAAACCTTCTTCAGCCGTGTACATATCGGGTCCCGTATGCCTGGTTTATCTCAGCGATTTCTTTTTCACCATCGATATAAGGCTGATACATTTGATACGGATCCCCGCCGCCCAGCCAGCAGGAGGAGCAGTTTTCGCATCCGCTTCCGTCGCAGCTCAAGGCATTCTTAATAATGGCTTCCCGTTCTTCCCGGGTCGTATCCTTAACCAACAGGCTTTTCATGTCTGGCGCGCCTCCGCTCAATCGTTTGTTATGCGTCCGCTAATCGGCCGTTTCTCCGGTCGGGATTCCGGAGCGGAATCCAAACTATTATAACACGCTGCCGCTATAATGCACAAACCGTAGCTTCACCAAACACAGTCTGTGTAAAAACCCGCAACCATAGGAGGGCGTGTTCTCCGGCAGAGGAAATAGGGGAAGCAATTCGATAGCATAGTAAACCTATTGACTAAATATGAATATCGGCTATAATCTGTTTGCCGCGTAATAAATACTTGGGATGGACGGGAGACTATGAAGATATCCACAAAAGGGCGTTATGCCTTACGGTTAATGCTGGACCTGGCTGTTTACAATACCGGGGAATATGTAGCTCTTCAGGAAACCGCAACCCGGCAGGGCATTGCCGTAAAATACCTGGAACAGATCGCCCATGCGCTTAATCGCGCCGGGTTTCTGCGAAGCACCCGGGGAAAATCCGGCGGGTATATGCTGGTTAAGAAACCTGCCGAATGCCGTGTTGGCGATATTCTGCGGGCCATGGAGGGCAGCATGACCCTTGACGCAGGGAACGAGAAGGGCGCGGACGCAAGCACAGCCGCCGTACTGACCTCCTTTTGGCAAGGACTGAACCAGACGTTGGACGGCTATATGGATTCCGTTACACTGGAAGATCTTCACGACCACTATAAAACCGTGAGCGCCGTTAACTACTCCATCTAGCGGCGGCCCGGGGACGCGCGGGAAGGAAGCAAACATGGATTGGGGCTTTATCAACCGGTATACGCCGATGTACGTGGAAGCGGCCGGTCTTACGCTGCGCATTGCGGCGGCCGGCATCGCGCTTTCGTTTGTTATAGGCGCGCTGTGTTGCCTGGCCCGATATTTCAGGGTTCCGGTGCTTCGGCAGATAACCGGCGCCTATATCCAGCTTGCCCGCAACACGCCGCTGCTGGTGCAGTTGTTCTTCCTTTATTTCGGCCTTCCTAAAATCGGCGTTCGGCTGAGCTCGGAAGGCTGCGCCGTAATGGGCCTGGCCTTTTTGGGCGGCGCTTATATGGCGGAAGCGTTTCGTAGCGGGCTGGATGCAGTAGAAAAGACGCAGGTGGAAGCCGGCGAATGCCTGGGGCTGACGAACGCGCAGAATATTCGCTACGTCCTTTTCCCACAGGCGCTGGCTACGTCGATCCCGGCGATATGCGCGAACGTGATTTTTTTAATCAAGGAAACCAGCGTGTTCAGCGCCGTAGCGCTGGCGGATTTGATGTACGTGGCCAAGGACCTGATCGGGATGTACTACAAAACGGACGAGGCGCTGCTGATGCTGGTGATTGCGTACCTTACGATATTACTGCCCATTTCCGCCCTTGGCTCCTGGTTGGAAAGGAGGCTCCGATATGCAGGGTTTGGGTATCAGCGTTCTGTTTAAGGGCAACAATTTTTTACGGTTATTGGGTGGGCTGGGCGTTACGTTGGAGCTTTCGCTCGTGTCCATTGTGCTTTCCATCATTTTCGGCATGGCGTTTGGGTTGCTGATGACGCTTAAAAACCCGGTGATTCGCGGGTTTTGCCGTATATATCTGGAAACGGTCCGTATCGTGCCGCAGATGGTGCTGCTGTTTCTGTGCTATTTCGGGCTGGCCAAGGCTTTCAACCTCCAAATCAGCGGCGAGGCGGCAGCAGTGGCCGTGTTCACGTTCTGGGGCGCCGGGGAGATGGGCGATCTGGTGCGCGGCGCGCTGACCTCCATACCGCGCCACCAGCTGGAAAGCAGTGCGGCCTTGGGCCTGACGAAAAAGCAGACCTACCGTTACGTTCTGATACCGCAGACCCTGCGGCGGTTAATTCCCCAATCCATCAACCTTGCGACGCGCATGGTGAAAACAACTTCGCTGGTGATGCTCATTGGCATCGTGGAAGTATTGAAGGTCGGGCAGCAAATTATCGAGGCGGCGCGGTACGACGTGCCCACCGCGGCAATCTGGATTTACGGCGTCGTGTTCGCTCTGTACTTTTTCATCTGTTGGCCGATATCTCTGCTGGCGTCCAGATTGGAGCGAAAATGGCAATAAAGGGAGCGGGTCGGGTGAAAACGCCGGTATTGAGAATCGACAATCTGGTAAAAAGTTTTGACGGCAGCGTGGTTTTAAACGATATTTCGCTTACGATCGGCGAGGGCGAGGTGGTTGTGATCATCGGCCCGTCCGGGTGCGGAAAAAGCACGCTGCTGCGCTGCGTCAACGGGCTGGAGCCCGTTGATTCCGGCGAAATATACCTGAGGGATGCGCGGATAGACGGACAGAAGAAAAACCTGCACCTCGTAAGGCAAAAAATCGGCATGGTATTCCAGAGTTACGACCTGTTTCCACACATGGACGTAATGGATAATCTGCTTCTCGGGCCGATGCGGGCTCTTGGCCGCACCAAACAGGATGCGACGGCGGAAGCGGAAGCCGCGCTGAAACGCGTGGGTTTATCGGATAAAGCGCACGCGCTGCCGCGGCAATTATCCGGCGGCCAAAAGCAGCGGGTGGCGATCGTGCGCGCGACGCTGATGCATCCGGACATTCTGCTGCTGGACGAAATTACCGCGGCGCTGGACCCCGAAATGGTGCGGGAGGTACTCAGCGTTGTGCTGGACCTTGCGAAGGACGGTATGACCATGGCAATCGTAACGCATGAAATGCGTTTTGCCGAGGCGGTGGCCGACCGAATTCTGTTTATGGATGGCGGCAGTATCGTTGAGGAAGGGAAACCGAAAGCGTTTTTCGCCTCGCCGGAAACAGCGCGGGCGCGAAAGTTTTTAAACACGTTCACGTATGAAGAATTGCGGGAGGGCATACCGACATGAACACCGGCTTAACGAGCGACGAGGCCGTCGCGCTTTTAAAAACTTATAATCGGGAACTGTTCCACCTTCAGCACGCGCTGGTCGTGGAGGGCGTGATGCGCTGGTACGCAGAGCAGCTGGGCTACGGCGGCGACGCGGATTTTTGGGGAATCACAGGGCTTTTACACGACATCGATTTTGAATTGTACCCCACTCGGCACTGCATCGAGGCCCCCGCGCTTCTTCGTCAGGGCGGCGCATCGGAGCAACTGATTCACGCGGTGTGCAGCCACGGCTATCAGCTTACGGTGGATGTGAAACCCGAGCATGAAATGGAAAAGGTGCTGTACGCCACCGATGAATTGACCGGCATGGTCGGCGCGACGGTGTTAATGCTGCCTTCGAAGGATATAAAGGATTTGCAGCTGAAGAGCCTTCAGAAAAAGTTTAAGGATCGCAAGTTCGCCGCCGGATGTTCCCGCGACGTCATCCTGTTCGGGGCGGAAATGCTTCATTGGGAGCTGGATAAATTGCAGCAGGACACGATTTTCGCCATGCAAGCCTGCGACTCGGCGGTGCGCCTGGAGCTTGCGGATTGGACCAAAGCGCAATGAACCAGTTTTCAAGAACGGCGTTGCTGCTGGGGGAAGACGGCATAGCGCGTCTGGCTGCTTCCAGCGTGGCGGTTTTCGGTATTGGCGGCGTCGGCGGTTACGCCGCCGAGGCGCTGGTGCGCAGCGGCATCGGCCGGATAGACCTTTTCGACGACGACCGAATTTGCCTGACCAACCTGAACCGGCAGGTGATCGCAACCCATTCCTCGATCGGCCGGTATAAGGTGGACGCGGCTGCCGAGCGGCTTATGGATATCAACCCGCAGGCGGTGGTTACAACCCACCGGGTATTCTATATGCCGGATTCGGCGGACGCGTTTGATTTGTCCGCTTATCACTATATCATTGATTCCATGGATACGGTTACCGCCAAGTTGGAATTGATCACGCGCGCGCTTCGGCAGAATATTCCGGTAATCAGCGCGATGGGTGCCGGCAACCGCCTGGACCCCACCCGCCTGCGCGTGGCGGATATTTATGAAACCCAGGGCTGCCCGCTGGCGCGCGTGATGCGCTGCGAGCTGCGCAAGCGGGGCGTGAAGGCGCTGAAGGTCGTATTTTCGGACGAACCTCCGATACCGACCAGCGCCGACGATTCGCTAAGCTGCCGTTACCACTGCGTTTGTCCGCCCGGTACGGTACGCAAATGTACAGCCCGTAGGGATATTCCGGGAAGCTCGGCCTTCGTGCCCCCGGCGATGGGGTTGATTCTTGCCAGCGTTGTGGTGCGCGACCTGACCAGCGTAACTTTGAAGAAAGTTAATTAAACCTATTGACATAGTAGGTTATACGGTTTATAATCCAGAAAACCGATGGGAAAGGTGGTATTTATCCGATGACAAGCCGACTGATGTGTATGGGTTGTATGTCCCGATGGCCATCTCATCAGGGGCTGTTTTGTCGTAACCCTTTGCGGGTCTGAACGGCATAACCCTTATGGGATGGGCAGTGAAGCTCATCCTTTTTCTTTTGGTTGGGGAGGAATACGCAATGAAAAGAGTTCCGTCAAGGGTGACCGATGCGTGTCGGGTCGGCACGGAGTGCTTACGAAAAGTGCGTTTTCTAAAAATAAACTGAGGTTGAAGGAGCAATAGTATGAAAAAGATATTGAAAGCGGTCGCGTTGGCGCTGGTTTTTACCCTGGGGATTCTTCCTGCCGCTCTGGCCGATGCGCAGGCCCGCACGCTGGACGAAATCAAGGCAAGCGGGAAACTGGTAATCGGCGTTTTCTCGGATAAAAAACCCTTCGGCTACGTGGACGAAAACGG
This sequence comes from Christensenellaceae bacterium, assembly GCA_017881705.1. Taxonomy (GTDB): domain Bacteria; phylum Bacillota; class Clostridia; order Christensenellales; family Aristaeellaceae; genus CAXXOK01. Next base: position 15,473 of record JADGQP010000095.1, on the reverse strand, counting down.
CGAGTACCAAGGGTACGACGTTTACCTGGCGCGCAGGCTGGCCAAGGACCTGGGCGTAGAACTGACGCTGGAACCTGTGGACGCGCCCAACCGCGTAGCCTACCTGGAATCGGCGAAGGTCGACGTAATCCTGGCGAACTTTACCGTTACAGACGAGCGCGCAGAAGTGGTGGATTTCGCCCTGCCCTACATGAAAGTCGCGCTGGGCGTGGTATCCCCGGATGCAGCGCTGATTACCGATGTATCGCAGCTTTCCGGAAAAACGCTGATCGTCAGCAAAGGCACGACGGCGGAAACGTATTTTACCAAGAATTATCCGGACGTGACGCTGCTTAAATTCGATTCCTACACCGAAGCGTTCAACGCGCTGCTGGATGGCCGCGGCGACGCGCTTTCCACCGATAATACGGAAGTGCTTGCCTGGGCGCTGGAGAATAAAGGGTTCAGCGTGGGAATCGAGTCGCTCGGCAGTCTGGACACGATTGCGCCCGCCGTGCAGAAGGGAAACGCGACGGTCCTGACCTGGCTCAACGACGAAATTACGGCATTGGGGAAAGAAAACTTCTTCCATACCGATTTCGACGCGACGCTTAAGGGTGTGTATGGCGATACGGTTGACCCCGACAACCTCGTGGTGGAGGGCGGCGTGGTAACCACCGCCGAATAACCGCGGCGAACGAGCCGCATCGTGTCGGCCCGGCGCAGGGAAACGGAGCGTCTTTAACGACAGCCCTCGTTTCCCTGCGGTGCGGGCCGCTAAATGGGTTTTAGCAGAAAACGGGAGGCTGGAAGATGAACCGGGACGAAGATCTGGAAGATAAGCTGATTTCGTTGTTCCAATGGCTGCACGCGCATCCGGAAATCGGGTTTGAGGAAAAAAACACGACCGCGCGGCTCCGCGATGAGCTGGAACAGGCAGGGATTGAAGTCCTGGACAGCGGACTGCCCACCGGGCTGATTGCGAGAATTACCGGCACGCGGCCGGGCAAAGTGATCGGCCTGCGCTGCGATATCGACGCGCTGCCGATTCGGGAGGAAAGCGGACTGCCCTATTCGTCCCAGAACGAGGGGCGTATGCACGCCTGTGGTCACGACTCGCACGCGACGATTATGCTGGGCGCCGCGCTGCTGCTCAACCGGCACCGGCAAACCATGCGCGGTACGGTCAAGATTATCTTCCAGCCCGCTGAGGAAGTGATCGGCGGCGCACAGCGCGTGATGGCTACCGGCCTGCTGGACGATTTGAACATGATCCTCGGGGTACACTCCTACCCGGGCTTCCCCGCCGGAACCCTCGGCCTTGCGGAAGGGTCCGTAATGGCTTCAGTAGACCGGTTTGCCATTACCATACATGGTATGGGCACCCATGCCGCGGAGCCGCAAAGGGGAATCGACCCCATCGTGGTTCAGGCGGCGCTGGTGCAAAGCCTGCAAACCATCGTAAGCCGTTCGGTCAGCCCTTTTTCCCACTCGGTCGTGAGCGTGACCCACGTGGAAAGCGGCAGCACTTGGAACGTCATCCCGGAAACCGCCGTGTTGGAAGGCACGGTGCGCACGCTGGAACCGGCTGATCGAACCTTTATCGAAAATAAAATTCGGAAGATGACGCAACTGGTAGCGGAGGCCTACGACGCGGAAGCGGACGTAACGTGGATTCCCGGCCCCGCCGCAGTGGTAAACGACAGTGCGCTTTACCACGTTGCAGCTAAAGCGGCCAAGCAAATGGGTTTTAAGGTTGGTAAGCCTGAGGACACCATGGGCGGGGAGGATTTCAGCTGTTATCTGGAGCGCTGCCCGGGCCTGTTCATACGCGTAGGCACAGGGGGCGGTTACCCGTCGCACCATCCCAGGTTTACGGTAGACCCCTCCGCGCTTTACCCCGCCGCCTGGTTTTTTTCCGGGTTAACGCTGGATCTGCAGGATGCGTAATCTTAAACCATAAGCATATTAAGGAGCGGTAGAAATGAAAAAGCGAATCGGAAACGCAACCAGGTTCTTCACGGCGATCGTCTTGGCAGCCACGCTGGTTACGGGCGCGGCTTTTGCGGAAACAGCCGGCAGCGGCAAAACGGCGACGGTAGCGGTTACGGGGACAATCGGTACGCTGAACCCGCTGCTGATGGACAACACGGAAGTCGTAAAATATGCCACATCGCTGGAATTCCTCCCGCTGGTGGAGCTGAACAGCGACCTTCAGTTCGTGGGGCAGCTGGCCGACAGCATCACCACGGAGGATAACCTGACCTTCACCATCAATCTTAACCCGAAAGCCACCTGGTCGGACGGCGAACCGGTCACCTCGAAAGACGTACTGTTTACGCTTCTGTGCTGGACCAGCCCGGAAAGCGGCAACACGGGCCTGAGCGTTTACGCTATCGAGGGCGTGGGCGACGACGGCTATGTGCAGCCCGGCGCCACGGAAATCAGTGGTGTAAAAATAATCGACGATAAAACGCTGACCGTGACTACGAAATGGGAAACCGCCCTGTACACGTTTGAAAACAACTACGGGCGTTACCTGTTGATTTTACCGGAGCACGTACTGGGTACGGTTCCTAAGGATCAGCTGCTGACCGACGCGTGGTTTAACGCGCCCGACGTTATCAGCGGCCCGTACTTCATCACGGATTTTGACCTGAACCATTACGTGCACTACAAAGCCAACGAAAACTATTGGCAGGGCGCCCCGAAAATACAATATCTGAACTGGAACGTGCTGGCCTCATCGCAAGTTTTGGCTGGGCTGCAATCCGGTGAAATCGATTTGATCCAGCAAACCATGGGAGATATACCGCTGGAGGATTACGAGGCGGTTAAGGCGCTTACCAATATCACCGTTTATAAGGGCACGCCCGTTACCAACCAGTCGATATTCATCAACGTTAAAAACGTGCCGGACGTGCGGATTCGCCAGGCGCTATTATACGGTATCGACCGGCAAACGATTTTAAACAGCCTGGTAAAGGGAAACGGAGAAATCGTGGATGCGTTTTTGTGCAGCGCAAGCCCGTATTACGACGCATCGCTGGGCGTAACCGCGTATGATCCGGACAAGGCGGCGCAGCTGATTAAGGAAGCGGTCGCGGACGGCGCGGACAACACCCTTACCTGGTACGTCAACAGCGGGGACACGACCTTCACGCAGGCAGTCAGCTTTATCGCGGCGCAGTTTGCGGAGCTGGGCCTGAACATCGAAGTGAAAACGGTGGACCTTGCTACCCTTATGACGGTCGCGAACAAAGGCGAAATAGACGTGATGTCCGTGCAATACACCTACGCGCCGGTTGATCCCTATACGGATGTAGCATGGCTGCTCTCCGCCGACGGCTGGACAAGGTATGAGAACGCGGACGTTACCAGCGCGCTGACCAAGAGCCAGACGCTGACAGATCAAAATGAGATCAAGGCGCAGTACCTGCTGGTCGATCAACAGGTGCAGAAGGATGTTCCGATGATCTCCGCCTATATCATCAGTTCCCTGGGAGTAACCAGCAAACGCCTGCTGAACGCGAGCCCGAACGTTTTCGGCACGTTCATTAACGTTCAGGATTGGGACATCTCGGAGTAATTGGTTTGGAAAGGACGATTATGCTTTGATACCGTTATTGGAGATTAAAAATCTGGATATCACCTTCCCCCACGGGTCGGAGCAGATTCGCTGCACGGACCGGGTAGGGTTTTCCATCGACCCAGGGGAGATCCTTTGCATCGTGGGCGAATCCGGATGCGGCAAAAGCATAACCGCCCTTTCCGTTCTTCATCTTCTGGGGCGTCAGGGAAAGGTTTCGGGCGGAGAAATCCTTTACCGGGGGCAAAACCTGCTGGCCATGACCGATAAACAATTGGACGCCATCCGCGGCAGGGAAATCTCGATGATCTTTCAGGATATTATGGCCAGCCTTAACCCCGTACTGTCGATCGGCTGCCAGATGACGGAGGGGATTCGCCGTCACCTGGGCTACGGAAAGCGGCAGGCCAACGATATGGCCGTTGAATTGCTGGCTAAAACAGGGATACAGCAGCCCGAAAGCATGATGCGGAAATATCCGCATATGCTTTCGGGCGGTATGCGTCAGCGGGTGATGATTGCCATGGCGCTGGCCTGTCGGCCGAAGCTATTGATTGCCGACGAGCCTACTACGGCGCTGGACGTGACGATACAGATGCAGATTATACAGTTGCTTAAGTCGCTTCGCAGCGAATACGGCATGGCAATTTGTATGATAACGCACGATATCGGCGTCGTAGTCGAAATGGCGGACCGCGTAGTGGTGATGTATGCCGGGCAATGCGTTGAAAAAGGGGATGTGCGCGACGTGCTGGAAGATCCGCTGCACCCCTACACGCAGGCGCTTTTACGCTCTGTACCCGACGTGCGCGCAAGCAGGGGCCTTCGCCTGCAGGCTATTCCCGGCACGGTTCCGGAAAATTACCAGGGAATCGGGGGCTGTCGCTTCGCGCCCCGCTGCGTCTTTGCCGGAAGCTGCACGTGCGAGAACTGTGAATGGGAACCTGATGCGTACGGGCATTATGCCAGGTGTTGCCGCGCGTTTGAAAACCGGCAGGTACCCTATGCGGCAAGTTGAACAAAAGCCGCTTGTGGAGGCGATTCGACTTACCAAGACTTACCGGGGCGCCCTTTTCAGCCATAACGACATCCAGGCGGTACGCGAAGTGAGCCTGAAGATCGCCCCGGGGGAAACGCTTGGCATCGTCGGGGAATCGGGCTGTGGAAAATCCACGGTCGCCCGGCTGCTGATGGGGCTGGAAAAGCCGACGAGCGGGGTGGTTCTGTTTCAAAACGTGAGGATTGATTGTCTGCCGGAACGTAAACTGCGTCCGATACGCTCGGCGTTTCAAATGGTATTTCAGGACAGCGGTTCCAGCCTGAACGCGCGCAAGCAGGTTTTCGACATCCTGAGGGAGCCGATGCTCTACCATAAAACTGTAAGCGCGCAGGAAGCTCCCACACGGATCGACGAGCTGCTTTCCATGGTAGGGCTGCCGCCCGAAACGAAATACCGTTACCCGCATGAGTTTTCCGGAGGCCAGCGGCAGCGCATCTGCATCGCGCGCGCATTGTCGCTTCAGCCGAAGCTGATCATTCTGGACGAGCCGGTCAGCGCGCTGGATGTGTCGGTACAGGCGCAGATTCTCAACCTGCTGCGCGATTTGCAGGATACACTCGGGGTTGCCTACCTGTTTATCGGGCACGGCTTGGGCGCCGTACACTACATCAGCCACCTTATCGCCGTAATGTACAGGGGCAGAATCGTCGAATACGGGGACTCTGAGGAGCTGTTTAGGCACCCGGCGCATCCCTATACGAAAGCGCTGCTGGACGCGGCGCCCGCCACGGATTTTTCGCAGCGGAACGCGCCGCGCGTGCTTCTTACGGGGGAAGCATCCGGCGACGCAGACGAAGGCGGCTGCGATTTTGAGAAGCGGTGCCCTTTCGCCTGCGCGGCGTGTCGGAACAGGCCGTACGAACTTCGGCCGGTCGCCGATGGAAGCCGACACCTGGCCAGCTGCCGACTGGCAGCTGAACTGTGAAGGAGGGGCGATGGGATGCTCCGCTATATTTTTAAGAAACTGTTATTGGCCGTTCCCGTTCTGTTGGGTATCACCCTGATCGATTACCTGCTGATGAGCGCTGCCGGAAGCCCGCTGGATATGCTGGCGGGGCCGCGAATTACCCAAAGCGCAATTGCCGTAAAGGCGGCTAAACTGGGGCTGTCGCGCCCGATTTGGGAACAGTATATTCTTTGGCTGCAGCAGGTGCTGCAGGGCAACCTCGGCTACTCCTATAAAAGCTATCAACCGGTCGCGCAGCTTATCGGCAGCCACGTTGCGCCTACGTTGCTGCTGATGGGCGTTTCGTTGCTGGTCGGCTTGCTGCTGGCGATTCCCTCAGGGATATACAGCGCCGTTCACCGTTACCAGAAGCGGGATTACGCCATCGTCGCCGTTTCGTTTCTGGGCTCCAGCATTCCCAGTTTTTTTATGGCACTGCTGCTCATTTTTTTGTTTACCGTCCGCCTCGGCTGGCTTCCGTCCGGTGGCATGGCAACGGCGGGAACCGGCGGCAATTTTTGGGATGTGGCACAGCACATGATAATGCCGGTGACAGTTCTGTCGTTTTCCATTGCCGGAAGCAATATCCGCTACATCCGCAGCGCTGTTTTGGAAATACTAGAAACGGACTACCTTCGCACCGCCACGGCAAAGGGCATCGGCCGGTTTCTGGTGATTAACCGGCATGCTTTGCGCAACGCCCTGCTGCCGATTATCACCGTGATCGGCATGCAAATACCTGTGCTGTTTGGCGGCGCCGTGATTGTGGAGCAGCTTTTTTCGTGGCCCGGGCTTGGCCTGCTCACCATGAACGCCATCATCGGCCGGGATTACCCGGTCGTGATGGGGGTCTGTCTTTTATCCGGGGTCGTCGTGCTTGCTTCCAACCTGCTGACCGACGTTGCGTACGCGATGGCGGATCCGACGATTCGATACTAGCGAGGATGAACATCGTGAGAAACGCAATGAACCAGCAGGCTTTTCAACGGTTTCGCAGGCATAAAGCCGCGATGGTGTGCCTGCTGATCCTGACAATCATCGTACTTACCGCCCTGTTTGCGCCCCTGATTACACCCTACAGCCCCGTAAAAATATCCGGCGGTTTTTCGGCGCCGCCGGATGCCAGCCACTGGCTAGGCACCGACCAGATCGGCAGGGATATGTTCAGTCGGCTGCTTTACGCCGTGCGTATTTCCCTCATGGTGGGCGCGCTGGCCACGGGGATATCCACACTGGTGGGCGTGCTGCTTGGGCTGATCGCCGGGTACCTCGGCGGCTGGGTGGACCGTGCGCTGATGGGCTTTACCGATATGGTGATGTCTTTTCCGTATATCCTACTGATCCTGGTGGCCGCGGCCATTTTTGAACCGGGTCTTTGGAGCATCATATTAATTTTGGGCTTTGTGGATTGGCCGGGCGTCGCGAGGCTGGTACGCGGGAACGTGCTTTCGCTTAAAGAAACGAACTTTATCAAGGGGGATATTGCAGCCGGTATGCCGCGCCGCTTCATCCTTTTTTCTGAAATTCTACCCAACACCATCGCGCCCGTGCTGATTTACGCCACAAGCGTTTTTGCCGTTTCCATTTTGGATGAAGCGGCGCTGAGTTTTCTGGGCATGGGCGTGCAGCCGCCTACCCCATCGCTGGGCAACATTTTAAACGGCGCGGAATCCATCAGCATTCTTACGGGGAAACCCTGGTTGTGGCTGCCAGCGGGGATACTGATTATGACGCTGGTGGTGTGTATCAACTTTATCGGCGACGCGCTGCGCGATGCCATGGACCCGAGAAACGGATAACAGGAGGACGAAACGATGAGGAACGTTTTAAATTACCAGAGCAGCGAATACGACTGCGGGCCGACCTCGCTGACCAACGCGCTTCGCTGTCTGTTCGACCGGCGCGATGTTACGCCGGACATTCTAAAATCAATCGCCCTGTACACGTTGGATGCATACGACGCGCAGGGCGAGCTGGGCAAGTGCGGCACGTCCCGCATGGCGATACAGTTTCTGGCGAATTGGCTGAATCAATACGGGAAATGCAAACATTTTCCGGTATCCGCCCATTTTCTGCAGGAGGAACAGGTTACGCTTTCCCCCAACAGCGCCATCACCGGCTGTTTGCAGCAAAAAGGCGTTGCGGTTGTGCACTGCTGGCTGGGCGGCGATCCCCATTACGTGCTGCTTACGCGTGTAACAGAAGGCGGAATCGGCCTGTTCGACCCGTACGCCATCCCCGCGGATAGCCCTTTTCTGGCTCGGCTGGCCGAGCAGGACATTCAGATTGTTGAAGAAGAACCCTGTGTGATGAACAGGATTGTGAAAGCGGAAACCTTGAATTCCATCGAGCGGGTAAATTACGGCATGGGCGAAATGGAAACCCGGGAGGCCATGCTGCTGTTTAATACCAATACAAAAAGCACGCCGGAAAAGACAATAGAGTTTATGATTTGAAAAGGCGCTAATATGCGTTCTAACAGATGTGGGGTGACACAACCATTCGTAATGTATTTTTATCTGTGAATGCCCCACGCATAATTATGTTCTAACCATCCCTGGATATCCGGCATCATAATACTCTATTCGCCAGATCCCTTGGGAATTGCCACAATAAAGCAACTGCCGCCTCCAGGCTTACTCTCCGCACGGATAGTACCGCCATGCGCGGTGACAATAGATTTAGCGATGGTCAGTCCGATGCCTGTGCCGCCCGTGCGCCTGTCGCGGGATTGATCGGAACGGTAAAAACGTTCAAAGATGAGCGGTAGCTCCGCCTCTGCGATGCCGATGCCATCGTCCAGCACCCGTACCAGCCCAGTTTCCGGGGTCACCTCCGTCTCAATGCGGATGTGCCCATCCTGCGGTGCATACTTGATGGCGTTAGACACAAGGTTGATCAATACCTGCTGCATCCGCTCGCGATCCACTTCTACGATAGCATGCTCTCCCGTTACCGTGAGGCTTTGCCCCTTGGCCTGCGCCTGTGCGGACATAATTCCGTTTACGGCTTCGGCAATATCTAGTAAATCGGTTTTCTCCTTGCGCAGTTGCAGGTTACTCCCCTCGACATTGGCAAGCTGCTGTATATCCGCCACAAGGTTATTAAGCCGCGTCAGCTCCTCATGGCAGCCTTTGAGCCGCTCCGGTGTTACCTCCCAAAGCCCTTCGATCATCGCTTCCAGATACAGCGTCACCGCGGTCAACGGTGTGCGCAGTTCATGTGCCACATCGCTGATCAGCCGCCTGCGCAGGTTTTCCTGCTCGTTTAACGCCCCCGCCAGATGGTTGATGGACGCAACCAGATCGTTCAGTTCCCGCGTATTGGTATCACTCGCCACACGAATGCCGTACTCCCCCTGCGCCACCTGCTTGGCTGCTTCGGCGGTCTGCGCCAGTGGCCGCGCGATGCGCCGTGCCAGCAGCGCACCAAGCGCAACCGCAAATACACCCGCCACCGCACCGATCCCGAGGAACACAGCGTTGAGCGTGTTAATAAACTGGTGGTCGTTCTCACTGTAGAAAAACGGCGTATAATAGCTGATGATCACGCTTCCCACCTTGGTTTGCCCCTGGGTAACAGCGTATTCGTGCGATTGGAAACTGCCGGTTTTCTTTGCCTTTTCCATGCGGTCGGTAATTTCGTCCATGATCTGCCCGCACAGGGTCATATCGTGGTTTTCCGCGTCCCACAGGATATCGCCGTTTGTGTTGCACACTTTGAGCAGATAGCCGCTGTACAGCGAATACATCCCGATGGTATGCAAAAAATCGGCATCCCAGGAGCGGGTCATGCCGTTGTACTGCGCAGCCAGGTCGCTTACAATGGTTTGGATCCGCGCTTCCTCCTGCTGCTGCACGTAGGTTTCAAACGCGCGGTTGGTCAACAGGTTCGCCGCAGCTCCCATTAGCAGGATAATTACCAGCAATAACGCCAGTATGCTCAGTGAAAGCTGCGAACGCAGACTTTTAAACACCCTATTCGCCCCCAAACTTATACCCCAGCCCGTGTACGGTTACGATGTACACCGGATTTTTAGGGTCGTTCTCGATCTTCTGACGGATGTTTTTAATATGGCTGTCAATTGCGCGGTCAAACCCTTCAAACTCACTGCCCATCGCATGGTCAATCAGCTCGTTACGGGTCAGCACCCTGCCGGGGTGCTTCATCAGGGCAGCCAGCAGTTTCATTTCGCTGGGCGTAAAGGGCACCGTAATCCCCTGCTTTTTCACGGTATTCCGCTCAAAATCCACTAAAAGATCGCCGTCCCGGAAGCTGCTATGCAGCGTGAGCGGCAGCAGATCATCCTCCGAACGGCGCATCACGGCTTCGGCGCGGGCTACCAGTTCTTTCAGGCTGAAAGGCTTTACGATATAATCATCCGCGCCAATGTTCAACCCCATGAGCAGATCGGTTTCCTCCGCCTTGGCTGTGAGCATGATGATGGGTACACGCGATTTCTTACGGATGGCAAGGCAAACGTCCTCACCCGCGATATCCGGCAGCATCAGGTCCAGCACAACCAGCGCGATGTTTTCCGATGCGAAAAGCTCCAGCGCACGTCGGCCGTTCGCGGCCTCAAACACGGTGTATCCCTTGTTGGTCAGCATCGCGGATACCACTTCGCGTATCTTGGGCTCGTCGTCCACCACCAGTACGTTCCGGTACGACCGCAGCATATGTTTCCCCCCGTTCCACCGTTTTCACAAAAAACCGCAGCCCCGCCAACCACGCATGTGCGGGGTTGGCGAGGCTGTTCGTGTTCAGGTTACCACATCGTAGCCCTGTTCCTCAATCGCTTCTCTCATCTGCGCATGGGTCACGCCTGCCGGATCGTGCTCTACAGTCACGGTCTTCCCTTGCAAGTCCACTGCCACACCACGCACACCGTCCAACGCGGTAACCGCCTTGGTGACCGCCTTTACACAGTGTTCGCAGGACATTCCCTGCACATGCAATATCGTAGTCGCCATTTTGCAGCATCCTTTCCAAAACAGGCAGGCACATTGCCGCCATGGGTTGATTTACCCACCATTTACCCGGTTCAAACAATGTTAAACGGTTTCAGGAATTTGTACACCTGAATTGTCTGGCCGTTTTCTTCCACGGCGACCTGCGCATACACCCAACCCGTGACTTTGGCAGGGTCAACGCCGGCGGCAATCAGCGGTTCCGGGTTGAGGACAAACACAATATCCTTATCCTGATCCTTGCCGGTCGTGGTGTTCTTGGTCATATCCTTCGCCCACTCGAACATGTTGCCGTCGCCCAGTTTCACACCATAATGATCCAGCGCGGTGTGGTAGTTCAGAGTGGAGCGGTACTTGTTGACCAGCTGTTCGTAAGAAGCTAGCGGGGTAGCCGAACCATTATATTGGAATTCGTCGTTGCCCAGCTTGGTCCCTACCATTAACATCCCATCGTAGAAGGCATAATTGGCGGGCAGCTTTCCGGCATCCAAACCTGCGTCCACAAACGGTTGTGCGTCCAATTCCAGCATCACGTCATGCAAAGCGCTTTTCGAATAGTCCTTGCTCCAGATGAAGCGTACCGTACCATCCGGCGCCATCAGCGACCAACCGCCGTTCACTTCATCCGCCTTTACCTGATCCGGAATCGTTTTTAGTACCGTGTCAAAGGATGTTACGGACTGCTTGCCCACCACATCCAGATTACCGCCTACAGACTGGAAAACAAATACCAGCACCGCCGCCGCAACCGCGACAACAACCGCCGCCAACAGGAGTTTTGTATTCCTTTTCATTTTGGAATCCCCTTTCTTAGTGTGTGTTCGCTTTGAAACGCTTCAGCCGCAGCGCGTTGGTGAGCACAGAAACGGAGCTCAAGCTCATGGCCGCCGCCGCGAAGATCGGGTTGAGCAGCGGGCCGCCGAACAGGTGCAGCACCCCTGCCGCGATCGGGATGCCGATCACATTGTAACCAAATGCCCAAAACAAGTTTTGCTTGATATTGCGAATGGTGCGTTTGCTAAGTTCAATGGCGGTGGGCACATCGCGCAGGTCAGAGCGCATCAGCACAATATCCGCGCTTTCCATAGCGACGTCCGTACCGGAGCCGATCGCGATGCCAACATCCGCTTGCACCAGCGCCGGTGCGTCGTTGATACCGTCGCCAACCATGGCGACTATGCGGCCGTCAGCTTGCAGCTTTTTCACCTCGTTAGCCTTGTCCTTTGGCAATACCTCCGCAAGCACCCGGTCGATGCCCACTTGTCTGGCAATGGCGGCAGCGGTTTTACGGTTATCGCCGGTGATCATCGCCACCTGGATGCCCAGCGCGTGCAGGCTTTCAATAGCCGCGCGGCTGGATGCCTTCACCACGTCCGCTACGGCGACGATGCCGGCAAGCGCTCCGTCCACCGCCACATACATGGGAGTCTTGCCTTCGCCTGCCAGCCGGTCGGCCGCAGCTTCGCCATCCGTAAGGATAATTTTCCGTTCCTCCATCAGCTTACGGTTGCCCGCAAGCACCTGCTGCCCGCCGATAGTCGCAGCGATTCCCTGCCCCGTGGTGGATTGGAAATCCTCTACAGATTGCAGTTGCAACCTCTTTGCCAGCGCGCCGTTTACAATCGCCTGCCCGAGTGGGTGCTCTGAAGCCTTTTCCGCGGAGGCGGTTAGCCTCAGCAGCGCATCCACGTCCATGGCTCCAAACGTAAGTACGTCGGTCACAGTCGGTTTGCCTTCGGTCAGGGTGCCGGTTTTGTCAAATACGATGGTATTCACCTTATGGGTCGTTTCCAACGCCTCGCCGCCTTTGATGAGTATGCCGTTTTCTGCGCCCTTGCCGGTACCCACCATAATGGCGGTCGGTGTGGCGAGCCCTAGTGCGCAAGGGCACGCGATGACCAGCACGGAAATGAAGATTTTCAGCGCGAACTTAACGTCCCCGCCCGTGCCAAAGAACCACGCTAACCCCGCGGCCAGCGCGATAGCTACCACCGTCGGCACAAAGTAGCCGGATACGATATCCGCCAGCTGGGCGATAGGCGCTTTGGAGCCCTGCGCGTCCTCCACCAGTTTGATGATCTGTGCCAACGCCGTGTCGCTTCCGATTTTTTCCGCTCTAAAGCGCATGGTGCCCGTGGTGTTAAGCGACGCGGTATAGACCATATCGCCGGTCTTTTTATCCACCGGCATGCTTTCGCCTGTCAGCATGGATTCGTCCATGGCGGTATGCCCTTCTACCACAGTTCCGTCCACCGGGATGCTCGCGCCGGGTTTTACCACAACGATGTCGCCGATTTCGACTTCATCAATGGGGATTTCCTTCTCCTCGCCGTTTTGGAGTACAGTGGCAGTCTTTGGGGCAAGACCCATCAACTTTTTAATTGCCTCGCTCGTGCGTCCCTTGGATACTGCCTCCAGCGATTTGCCCAGCAGGATCAGGGTGATGATCACGCCTGCTGTTTCAAAGTAAAGCGCATCTACCGCCGCAAAGTGCCCTGTCGCAATCTGAAAAACGTTGTATAGGCTGTAGCTAAAGGCGGCGGTAGTGCCAATGGCAATGAGCGAATCCATGTTGGGGCTGCGCTGCCACAGCGCCTTGAAGCCCACGGTGTAGAAGCGATAGCCCACGCCGATGACCGGCAGCACCAGCAGCAATTCCGTAAGCGCGTAGAGCAGCGGGTAGTTCATCGGGTTCAGCCCCGCAGGAAAAGGCAGCGACAGGCTCCGGATCATCGGCGCCATGGCGATGTACAATAGCGGCAGCGAGAACACAGCGGATACGATGAACTTTGTCCACAGTGTGCGTATCTGCTTTTGCTTGCGGGCGCGGTCCTCGTCGGCGGCGTTCGCCCTGGTTTCAGTCAGCGCCTGATACCCGGCTTTTTCAATCGCGCCGCGGATGGCGGACAGCCGCACCCCTTGCGGATGGTAGACGATGGTTGCCTTTTCAGTAGCGAGGTTCACACTCACGCTTTCCACGCCGTCCAGCTTACGTACCACTTTTTCGATGCGTTGGGCGCAGGCTGCGCAAGTCATACCTCCGATGGGGATGCTTACCTCCTGTGCGTCGCTCTTTTCTGACACTTCGTAGCCAATCTTGTCCACAGCCTTCTTGATGTTTGCCAACCCTACTGTTTCAGGATTGTATTCCACAAACAGCTTTTCACTGGCTAGGTTTACACTGGCCTGTTCCACACCGGCCAGCTTGCCCACTGTTTTTTCGATGCGCTGTGCGCAGGCGGCGCAGGTCATACCGCGTACGTCTAAAATCTGCTTTCCCAAATCCGAAGTCTCCTTTCAGGGATTACCGCGCCCACTGGGGAGCGGCTTGGCGGATGTTACTGGCAGCAGGAACCGCCACCACCGCTTGTAAAATAGCTCGCCGGATACTGAAGCGTCTGGTACTGTGCAACTTCCGACCGGATCGCGGCAAGGTTGGCACCGGCCACATCATCCACCACTTTAACGTAACCAAAGTATGTGTTGGCGGCATCCGAAAAAGCGAAGTCTCCGGCGGGGGTGAGATAGAAAAGGTTCTTGCCGATGGCAAGCGTGAGCTGCGCGTAATAGTCTGGCACCCATAGCTCGCTGGCGTCCGTACGATCATTGCGGATGCTCCACTCCACGTCCGTTCCGCTTTGTACTACTACCACTGCGGGGCTAAAGCCCGTATCCGTTAGGGTGATTTCCACGCGCTGCAGGGGATTGCCGTTTTCATCCGTTGTCACCTGTGCGACAGCCACCGCGTCGGTGGGGATCGTGTATCCGGCAGGCGTCGGGCTTGCTGCGCCATTCGTGCCGGTGAAAATCGATGCGCTGTCCTGGGCGGTGTTATCCTGTGCTGCAGGCGTCGCGGCGCCGGCTTCCACTACGGTGATTTTCGCCTGGATCATACCCATCCAGCAGCTGTAAGGGAATGTGCCAGTTTCCGTTGGGGTAAACTCAATCACATTATCTCCCTGGGTAAAAGTGTGGTCGATGTTATACGCGGAGATATACATACGTTTGTTGCAGCCGTTGATGCTGCCAATCGGGGCATTGATCGTCCAGCGTACGGGTATACCGACCTGCACGGTAATATCGGGGTAGCGCGAGCTGGCAAGCGTGGATGTGATAATTTGCACATCCCCCTCCTCAGCCGTACCTGGTACAGCAGCCGCCGGGGCCGTAGTGGCGGTAATGCTTGTTTCGTTCTGCGCCGTTGCCTTTGGCAGCGTCACCCCGGTCAGTGCCCAACCCTGCGATAGCATCGAAAGCCCCAGCACTGCCACAAGTACAGCACCCGCTGTGAGCATGCGGTGTGTAAACTTGCGGCTGAGCACCGTGCTCAATGCGCCAAGGCCAAACATGAGCGGAACGGTTCCGAGGCTGAACAGCAGCATCGACAGCGCCCCCGCAAACGGGTTGCCAGTCGAAAGCGCATAAATCTGCATAGCCTGCAACGGGCCGCAGGGCATAAAGCCATTGAGCAACCCCACTATAAGCGGGCTGCTGCTCTTCCATTTTTCAGCGTTTACTTTGTCCGAAATAAACTTCGGCATTCTAGGGTTCAGTCTGCGCAACCAGGGGAAAATGCCCAGCATATTCACGCCCATCACGACCATGAACACACCCGCGATTAACTTGAGCACCCCCTGCGTCGCCGGTGAAAACGTAATGGCGGAGCCAAGCGCGCCCACGATGAAGCCTACCACAGTATAAGAGATCACACGCCCGAGATTATAGAGAAACGAAGGTTTTAGCGCGACAGCCTTGCTCTCGCATGCTTCCCCTGCCGTAACGCACTGCGACAGATTGATACCGCCGCACATGGCTACACAATGCACTGAGGTGATCAGACCAATCACAAACAACATGCCATAGCCCATTCCCGCTTGCGCAAGTTGGCTTGGCACCAAATAGTTGAGCGCGCCTGTAACCTGCAGTGTC